>JAGQSE010000366.1 GCA_020439725.1 Acidobacteriota bacterium | reverse complement strand
AGAATATTCCGTAAATACAGAACCATTCTTACGATATCCCACGCAAACCGGAATCTCGTCCAGATCGTCGAGCACGTCGAGCTTGGTCAACGCCACCGCCGCGATGCCGTTGAGCCGCTGCGCGTAGCGCGCCGCCACGAGGTCGAGCCAGCCGCAGCGGCGTGGCCGGCCGGTGGTGGTGCCGTACTCGTTGCCTCGCTGGCGGAGGAACTCGCCCACCTCGGAGCCGAGCTCGGTGGTGAACGGGCCGCCGCCGACGCGGGTCGTGTACGCCTTGAGGACACCGATGGCACCGCTCAACGCGGTCGGTGGCAAACCGGTGCCGGTGCAGGCGCCGCCGGCCGTCGAGCTCGAGCTGGTGACATAGGGGAAGGTGCCGTGGTCGAGGTCGAGGAGGGTGCCCTGGGCGCCCTCGAGCAGCACGCTCTTGCCCTCCGTCAACCAGCGGTGGATCTCGAGCTCGGTGTCGGCGAGATAGGGCGCCAGCTTCTCCTGCCAGCGAAGGCAGCGCGCCAGGGTCTCCTCCGGGCCTTCCTCCGCCGGGCTCGCGCCGAGGGCGGCGAGCTCCGCGTCGATCTTGCGCAGCAGCGCCCGGAGGCGCGGCTCGAGACTCGGCGAGGCCAGGTCGCCGAGACGGATGCCGAAACGCGACGCCTTGAGCTCGTAGGTCGGACCGATGCCGCGGCTGGTGGTGCCGATACGGCCGTCTCCACCCGCCGCCTCGCGCGCCTGGTCGAGGGCGGCGGCGGCGGGGAGCACCACGTGGGCGCGATTCGAGATGAAGTAGCGGCCGGCGAAGTCGATGCCCATGCCTTCGAGGCGAGCCATCTCCTCGAACAGCGCGTCGGGCTGGATCACCATCCCGTTGCCCAGAGCACAGAGCATGCCCTTGCGCAGGATGCCCGAGGGGATCAGATGAAGCGAGAAATGGGCCTCACCGAAGCGCACCGTGTGACCGGCGTTGTGCCCGCCCTGATAGCGCACGACGGCGTCGAAGGCAGGGCAGATCAGATCGACGATCTTTCCCTTGCCCTCGTCTCCCCACTGCATCCCGACGATGACGACGTTGGCCATGGCATCTCCCTAGGATTCGTGCACGACGACGCCGGACCCACGCCGACGACACACGGAATCCGAACGGTAGCAAACGGCCACAGCGGCGGCAAGAGCGGGCCCTTCCCAGGCGCACGCTCTCGCCGCCGGACCTTCGTCAGATGCCGGTCGGGGAGCAGCTGCAGCTGGCGGTGCCCGTCGAAGGAGGCTCGAGGTAGGGGCAAGCGGCCGCAGCGGTACCGCAGCAGCTGCTGCTGGAACCGGAACAGATCAGGTGCCAGGTCTGCCCTCCGCGGCTGCAAGTGTAGAGACACTCGAGCTGGACGGGTTTGGGTTCGCCGGGTTGTTGTTGGTGCTCGCCCAGGGTGACCGGCGCAGGACAGAGCTCATCCCCTGGAGCCTCCGCGAAGAGCGGACCGGCGTCCGACGGGGTCTGGGCGAGCACCGGAAGACACGGAGCGAGGAGCACGAGGACGAAGAACAGGATCGGGAGTCTGAGAGTCCGAAGCATGAGAGCACCTCCAGGACACGTGGGAGGTTGATGGATCCCGACGCTCCCGGGCGGCTCGTGCACGTCACAGGAGCGACGACGAAAAGAGGTGGACCCCAGGCAGACAAAGCAACTCAGGCAAGGCTCGGATACGCAATCCCGGAAATATAGCACCGTGCCATGAAGGCCACCTCGCATCCGCCTCCCGCGGGCCGCCAGCTGCTGCTAGAATTTCGACCCGTGCAACTCTTCCTCAGCGCCGCCGCGGTCCTCTTGCCGCTGGCCTACCTCCTGCTGGTCTTGCTCTATGGGGCTCTGTTCCTCTCTCGGCACCCGACCGCGGAGCGCTGGGCGCAGCCGGTGCTGCTCGCGACCCTCGGACTCCATGGCGCCTACCTCGTCGCCCTGGGCTTCCGGTGGCACCAGTTCCCGGCCGCGACGGTGCCGCAGGCATTGTCCGTGGTGGCGCTGGCGGTGGCGCTGGTCTACGCCCTGGTCGAGCGTATCGGCCGGGAGCGCTCGACCGGCGTCTGGCTGATGGCCCTCGTCTTCCTCTTCCAGCTCCTGGCCTCGACGCTCCAGCGGCCCGACGTACCCTCGCTCCATCACTTCCGCAGCGCGCTCTTCGCCACCCACGTCGGGCTGGCGCTGATGGGCTACTCCGCCTTCGTCGTCGCCGGCGGCTATGGCTTCCTCTTCCTGCGCCTCTATCGCGAGCTCAAGCTCGGCCGCTTCCGTCTGTTCTATGGCCGCCTGCCGGCCCTCGAGGTCCTCGACGGGCTGATGAGCGGCGCCTTGTGGGTGGGCTTCCTGGCCCTCACCGGAGCCACCGCCGCGGGGTTGACCTTCGCCTACCAGACCCACGGCCTGCGCTTCCTGGCCGACGCCAACGTCGTCTTCACCCTCGCCACCTGGCTGATCTACGGCGTCACCCTGACCTTGCGCCGCAGCGGCCGTTGGCAGGGCCGGCAGACCGCGGTGGCCTGCCTCGCCGGGCTGGCGGCCATCGTGGTCTCCCTGATCACCTTCAACTTCATCTTCCAGAGCTTCCATGGCGCGTGATCGCTGCCACCGGCCGGTGGTGTCCCGACCGTGACCCGCCGCGAGACCGACGCGGCGCACCGCCAGACGCCGCCGCTGATCCTGGTCGGCACGGACTTTCACCGCGCCGGGCTCGAGCTGCGCGGCCGGCTGGCCTACGGCCACGACGAGGTGCCCGAGGCGCTGGTCCACCTCCTGGCCCGCGAAGAGGTGGCGGAGGCCTGCCTTCTGTCGACCTGCAACCGCACCGAGGTCTACGCCCTGCCGCGGGACGAGGAGGGTGCCTACCAGGCCGTCGTCGAAGCGATCTTTCACCCGCGGGTGCCGGACATCGATCGCCGCGGCCGCCTCTACGTCCACTGGCACGAGGCCGCCGCCCTCCACCTCTTCGCCGTCTCGTCGGGTCTCGAATCGATGGTCCTGGGCGAGCCCGAGATCCTCGGCCAGGTCAAGCAGGCCGCGGCCATCGCCGACGACGTCGGCGCCAGCGGCACCGTGCTCCGGCGACTCCTGGCGAGCGCCGTCACCGCCGGCCGGCGGGCGCGGCAGGAAACCGACGTCGCCACCGGCGCCGTGTCCTTTGGGTATTGCGTGGTCGAGCTGGCGCGGAACATCTTCTCGCACCTCGAAGACTGCCGGATCCTGCTCATCGGTGCCGGCGAGATGGCGGAACAGGTGGCGCGCAACCTGCGCGAGCGCGGTGCCCGTGCCCTCTCCGTCGCCAATCGCGGCAGCGAGCGCGCCGAGGCCTTCCGGCTGCGCTTCGACGACGTCACCGTGCTGCCCCTCGACGCGGTGCCGGCCGCCATCGCCGAGACCGACCTGGTGGTCAGCTCCATCGGCGGGGAGGAACCGGTGCTCGAGGTCGCCGACGTACGCCGGGCCATGGCGCGGCGTACGGGGCGGCCCCTGCTCGCCGTCGACCTCGGCGTACCGCGCAACATCGACCCCAAGGTCCGCTCCCTCGAGAACGTCTTCCTCCACGACATCGACTCGATGGAGGCGCTCATCGCGCGCAATCTCGAACGCCGGCGCGAAGAGGTGCCCCGGGTCGAGAAGATCATCGAGCAGGAGCTCGGCCGCTTCCACGGCTGGCACCAGAGCCTCGGCGCCGAGCCGCTGGTGGCGGACCTGCAACGGCGAGCCGAGATCATCCGCAAGGGCGAGGTCGAGGCGGCGCTCGAACGGTTTCCCCCCGAAACCCACCGCCATCTCGAGCAGCTCACCCGCTCGCTGGTGCGCAAGCTTCTCCACCATCCCAGCACCCGGCTGCGCCGCGAGCAACAACCGGTCGCTCACCTCGAGCTGGTGCGCGAGCTCTTCCAGCTCGACCCCCGCGACGACGAGGACCAACGATGAGCGGCGCCGCGGGCGTCCCGCTCCGGCTGGGGACCCGCAGCAGCGCGCTGGCCCTCGCCCAGTCGGGGTTGGTGGCCCGGCAGCTCGAGGCGGCCCATCCGGGTCTCCGCGTCGAGCTGGTGCCCTTCGTCACCCAGGGGGACCGCTATCGTGGCGACCTTTCGGAGGTCGGCGGCAAGGGCCTCTTTACCCAGGAGCTCGAGGCCGGTCTGCTCGACGGTAGCCTCGACCTGGCGGTCCACAGCCTCAAGGACCTGCCCGTCGAGCTGGCGCCGGGGCTCCGCGTCGCCGCCTACCCGGAACGCGCCGATCCCCGCGACGTGCTCGTCTCGCCCCGCGGCCTCGACGAGCTGCCGGAGGGCTCCTCGGTGCTCACCGGCGCGCTTCGCCGGCGCGCCCAGCTCCTCATGGCCCGTCCGGACCTCGACATCCGGCCGGTGCGCGGCAACGTCGGCACGCGCCTCGCGAAGTGGCGACGCGGCGACGGCGACGCGGTGGTCCTCGCCGCCGCCGGCCTCGCGCGGCTGGGTCCCGAGGGCCTCGATCTCGACAGTCTCGATCTCGCAGCCTTGGGTCTCACCGAGCTGCCGCTCCATCCTCTCGAGCCGGAGGTCCTGCTGCCCGCCCCGGGGCAGGGGGTCCTGGCCCTCGAGACGCTCCGCGGGTCCCGGGCCGAGGCCCTGTGCGCCGCCGTCGACCACCCCGCCACCGCCCGCGCCGCCGGGGCGGAACGCGCGGTGGTGGCGGCTTTCGGCGGTGATTGCACCCTGCCGCTGGCCGCCTGGGGTCGCGAGACGGCGGACGGGTTCCGGCTGAGCGCCTT
>JAGQSE010000365.1:2181-7604 GCA_020439725.1 Acidobacteriota bacterium | reverse complement strand
CTCGATGCCGCGGCCGACGCTGCCGCCATCGCCGCCCACCCGGCCGCGGCGCCGGCGGTGGCGGTGTTCTCGGACCACCTGGCCTATCTCAACTACACCCCCGGCTCGACGGGCAAGCCCAAGCCCGTGGGGCTGACCCACCGCGGGGTCGAGCGGCTGGCGCTGCGCACCAACTACGCCGACCTCGGCCCCGGCGAGAGCCTGGTGCAGGGGGCGAGCATCTCCTTCGACGCCGCCACCTACGAGATCTGGGGCTGTCTGCTCGCGGGCTCGACCCTCGTCGGGCTGCCGCGGGAGGTGACCCTGTCGCCGCCGGACCTGGCGGTGGCCCTCGACGAGTACGAGGTCGACAACCTCTTTCTGACCACCGCGCTGCTCCACCAGGTGGCGCGGGAGGCGCCGGCCACCTTCCGGCATCTGAAGCGCGTGATGTTCGGCGGTGAGGCGGTCGAGCCGGTGTGGATCCGCGAGATCCTCGAGAAAGGTGCGCCGGGAGAGCTCTTCCACTTCTACGGACCCACCGAGAACACCACCTACAGCACCTGGCACCCGGTGCGCCGGGTCCCCGCCGGGGCGGCGACGGTGCCCATCGGTCGGGCGGTGGCCCATTCGTCGGTCCATGCCGTCGACCGCTCCTGGCGGCCGGTCCCCGTCGGCGTCGCCGGCGAGCTGTGGGTGGGGGGCGATGGTCTCGCCCGCGGCTATCTCCGCCGGCCGGCGGCGACCGCCGAGAAGTTCGTTCCCGATCCCTTCGGCCCGCCCGGCGGGCGGCTCTACCGCACCGGTGACCTGGTGCGCTGGAACCGCGAGGGCGCCCTCGAGTTCGTCGGCCGCTTCGACAACCAGGTCAAGCTGCGTGGTTTCCGCATCGAGCTCGGCGAGATCGAGGGCGCGCTGGTCGAGCATCCGGCGGTGGCCGGTGCGGTGGTCCTGGTGCGCGAGGACGTCCCCGGCGAGCGCCGCCTGGTGGGCTATGTGGCGACGGCGCCGGAGGCCGAGGCGCCGACGGTTCCCGAGCTGCGCGAGCACCTCTCCGGACGGCTCCCCAAGTTCATGGTGCCGGCGGCGCTGGTGGTGCTCGACGCCCTGCCGCTGACCGCTAACGGCAAGGTCGATCGCCGGGCGCTGCCGGTGCCCGAGCTCGACCGCACCGACCTGGCCGGCGAGCTGGTGGCGCCTCGCGACCGCCGCGAGGCGTTGCTGGCGGAGGTCTTCGCCCAGGTGCTGCGGCTCGACGCGGTGGGTGTCCGCGACAACTTCTTCGAGCTCGGCGGCGACTCGATCCTGTCGATCCAGCTGGTGTCGCGGGCCAAGCGTGCCGGTCTGCGCCTGTCGCCGCGCCAGGTCTTCGAGCACCCGACGGTGGCCGAGCTGGCCGCCGCGGCGGAGCTCGGGACCGCGGTGGCGGCGGAGCAGGGGCCGGTCGCGGGACCGGTGCCGCCGACGCCGATCCAGCGCGCCTTCCTGGCCCACGACCCGGAGACCCGCGACCACTTCAACATGCCGTTGCTCCTCGCGCCCCATGGAGCAGCCCTCGACCCGGACCTCCTCGAAGCCGCCCTCGGCAAGCTCGTCGAGCACCACGACGGGCTCCGTTTGCGGCTGGTGGAGGACGACACCGGCCCGCGTCTCGAGCACGCTCCGCCGGCGCCCTTCGTCCTCGAGCGCATCGATCTCTCGGCCGCCGCCGACCCGGTTGCCGCTCTCGAGAAGGCCGCCGGCGGGATCCAGGCGGGGCTCGACCTGGTGGCGGGCCCGGTCTTCCGTGCCGCCCTCTTCGAGCTCGGCGAGGGCGGTCAGCGGCTGCTCCTGGTGCCGCATCACCTGGTGGTCGACGGCGTTTCGTGGCGCATCCTGCTCGAGGACCTCGAGACCGCCTACCGCCAGAGCGTCGCCGGCGCCGAGGTCGAGCTACCCGCCAAGACGACCTCCTTCCGCGCGTGGGCAGAGCGTCTCGAGGCCTTCGCCAGGGGCCCCGAGGTCGCCGCCGAAGCGGGCTACTGGCTCGACGAGGCGGCGCGGCCGGCGGCGCCGTTGGCCCTCGACGAGCCCGGCGGTGACGACTCCGTGGCGGGTACGAAAACCTTCACCGTCGGTCTCGACGAGGAGGCCACCGGGGCCTTGCTCCACGAGGTACCGAGGGCGTACCGTACGCAGCTCCAAGAGGTCCTGCTGGCGGCGGTGGCGCTGACCTTGGGTGCCGGTGCCGGCGGTGGGGTGCGTGTCGATCTCGAGGGCCACGGCCGCGAGGAGATCTTCGACGACGTCGATCTCAGCCGTACCGTGGGTTGGTTCACCACCATGTACCCGGTGGTCCTGACGGCGGCCGGCGGCGATCCGGGGGAGACGCTGCAGGCGGTCAAGCAGCAGCTGCGGGCGGTTCCGGCGAAGGGGCTGGGCTACGGATTGCTGCGTCATGGGGCGGCGGAGCCGGAGACCGCAGAGGGTCTCGCGGCCCCGGCGACGCTGAGCTTCAACTATCTCGGCCAGCTCGACCAGGCCCTGCCCGAGGGGGCGTTGTTCGAGCCGGCGACGGAGCCCGTCGGCGCGGCGGTGCACCCGGCGCGGCGGCGCGAGCATCCGCTCCAGATCGACGCCCAGATCCTCGGTGACCGGCTGTCCGTGGACTGGAGCTTCAGCTCTGGCTTGCTCGCTGCTGCCACGGTCGAGGGGTGGGCTCGCACTTTCCTCGAACACCTCGAAGGTTTGATCGAGCACTGCCTCGATCCGCAGGCGGGGAAGGTGACGGCGGGAGACTTCGGTCTCGATGATCTCGGTCTCGAAGACTTCGATGACGACGACCTGATGGCCGCGTTGGGCCAGGTCGGTTTCGGCGATCCCTAAAGACCCGTCCACGGTCGGGATCGTCTTGTACGGATGAGGGTGGAGCGCATGAGCAGCAAGAACGTCGAAGACGTGTATCCCCTGTCCCCCCTGCAGGAGGGGATGCTCTTCGAGGAGATCTATTCTCCGGGATCCGACGTCTACATCTTCCAGATCGGCTGCGAGCTCGAAGGCTCGCTCGATCCCGGTGCCTTCGAGCGCGCCTGGCAGCAGGTGGTCGACCGGCACCCGGTGCTGCGTACGGCCTTCGCCTGGGAAAAGATCGCCCGCCCGGTGCAGCTGGTGGGTAAGAGCGCCAAGGTGCCGCTGGTCTACGAGGACTGGCGCGAGGTGCCGGCGGCGGAGCAGGAGGAGCGCTGGCGGCGCTTCGTCGAGGACGACCGGCGGCGCGGCATCGAGCTCCAGCGGGCGCCGCTGATGCGCGTGGCGCTGGTGCGCCGCGCCGAGAACCTCCATTCCTTCCTGTGGACCGTCCACCACCTGGTGGTCGACGGCTGGTCGTTCCCGCTCGTTCTGCAGGAAGTCTTCACGCTGTATTACGCGCACACCAATGGTGGACGGCTCGATGGCGGCGCCGCAGCGGCGGCGCGGTTGCCGCGGCGGCGGCCCTTCCGCCAGTACATCGCCTGGCTCCAGAAACAGGACGCGGCGCAGGCGGAGGCCTTCTGGCGCGAACGGCTGGGCGATTTCGCCGCCGCCACGCCGCTGGGGGTCGACCGCAAGCGCGAGCTGCCCGCCGGCGAGGACCCCTACGGTCTGGCGCAGCGGCGCTTCTCCCCCGAGCTCACCGAGGCGGTGCAGGCGCTCGCCCGGCGCCACGGGCTGACGCTCAACACCGTCGTCGAGGGATTGTGGGCGCTGCTGTTGTCGCACTACAGTGGCCGTCGCGACGTGGTCTACGGCAGCATCGGCTCGGGTCGTCCGGTGGATCTGCCCCAGGTGGAAGAGATGATCGGTCTCTTCGTGGCGACCTTGCCGCTGAGGACCGTGGTCGATCCCGACCGGTCGCTGGTGCCCTGGCTCGAGGAGCTCCAGGCGCGCCACGCCGAGGCGCGGCAGTACGAGTACAGCCCGCTGGCCAAGATCCAACGCTGGAGCGGGGTGGCGCCGGGGGAGCGGCTGTTCGAGAGCGTGGTGTCGTTCCAGAACGCGCCGCTGGCGGCGGCCCTCGAGGGCGGCGAAGGGCTCAAGGCGCGGCGGGTCGAGACCTCGGAGAAGCCCGGCTTCCCGATCATCCTGGTGGTGATGCCCGACGAGCGGCTGCAGCTCGAGGCGCAGTACGACCGGCGGCGTTTCTCGGAGCCGGTGATCGAGCGCCTGCTGGCCCACGTCGAGCGGCTCGCGGAGCAGGTGACGGCCTCCCCCGAGGCGCGTCTCGGCGACCTATCGCCCTTGACCGCCGCCGAGCGTCAAGAGCTCTTGGTGGTGCGCAACGCCACCGAGCGGAGCTTCCCGGCGGAGACCACGCTCCACGCCCTGGTGGCCCAGCGGGGTGCCCAGGACCCGGCGGCGCCGGCGGTGGTGTGTGGCGACGAGGTGCTGAGCCATGGTGAGCTGGCGCGCCGTTCGCGGCGGCTGGCCCACGAGCTGCGGCGGCTGGGGGTCGGTCCCGAGACGGTGGTGGGGCTCGCCCTCGACCGGTCGCCGGGGCTGGTGGTCGGGATGCTCGGCATCCTCGAGGCCGGCGGCGCCTACCTGCCCCTCGACCCCGTCTACCCGGCGGATCGCCTCGCCTTCATGCTCGAGGACTCGGGCGCCCGGGTGCTGGTGACCCGGGGCGGGCTGCGGACCCCGCTCGCGGATCTCCTCGAGCGCTTCGACGGTGCGGTGGTCGATCTCGCCGCCCTCGAAACGGGCGACGACAGTGCCTTGGAGCCCCTCACCGCCTCCCTCGCCGGGCCCGACAACCTGGCCTACGTCATCTACACCTCGGGTTCGACGGGGCGGCCCAAAGGCGTCCTGGTGGACCATCGCTCGCTGGTCAACTACGCCCTCGAGATGGTGCGCTGCTTCGGTCTCGACGAGCACGACCGGGTGCTGCAATTCGCCTCGCCGTCCTTCGACGTGCTGGTCGAGGAGGTCTTCCCGACGCTGCTGGCCGGGGCCTCGGTGGTGCTCCACGGCAGTGATCTTCTGCTGTCGGTGGCCGAGCTCCAGCGGGTCCTCGAGCGGCAGAAGGTGACGCTCCTCGAGCTGCCCGCGGCGTACTGGCACGAGTGGGTGCGCGAGCTGGCGGCGACCGGCTCGAAACCGCCGGCGTCGGTGCGGCTGCTGCTGCTCGGCTCCGAAAAGCCCAACCCCGAGCGGTTGGCAGCGTGGGTGCGGATGGGGGTGCCGCTGATCTACGTCTTCGGTCTGACCGAGACGACGGTGACCAACACCATCTTCCGGCTCGAGGTCTCGGGTGCGGCGGCTCCCGGGCTCGACCTCCCGCTGGCCCTCGATCTACCCATCGGCCGTCCCGTCGCCAACAACCGGGTCTACGTCGTCGACGACCGGCTCGAGCCGGTGGCACCGCTGGTCACCGGCGAGCTGCTGGTGGGCGGCGTCGGGGTGGCCCGGGGCTACCACGGTCGTCC
>JAGQSE010000365.1:0-2118 GCA_020439725.1 Acidobacteriota bacterium | reverse complement strand
GGGGACCTGGCGCGCTACCGCGAGGACGGCGAGCTCGAATTCCTCGGCCGCGGCGACTTCCAGGTCAAGGTGCGCGGCAACCGCGTCGAGCTCGAAGAGGTGGAGAACGCCCTCCGCCGTCACGACGAGGTGGCGGAGGCGGTGGTGGTGGCTCGCGAGGCGTCCGGCGGCACGCGGCTGGTGGCCTACGTCGTCCCGGTGACGGGGGACGCCGAGTCGGGCGGGCTCCAGACACGGCTGCGGGCGGCGCTCAAGGAAGCGCTCCCCGAGTACATGGTGCCGGCCACCTTCGTGGTGCTCGGCGAGCTGCCGCTGACCCCCAACGGCAAGGTCGATCGGGCGGCGCTGCCCAAGGTCGGCTACGAGGCGCCGGCGGCGGCCGAGTACCGCGCTCCCCGGGACGAGGTCGAGCAGCAGCTGGCGGCGATCTGGTCCGAGGTCCTGGGGGTTCCCCGGGTCGGTGTCCGCGACGACTTCTTCGAGCTCGGCGGCGACTCGATCCTGAGCCTCCAGATCGTCTCGCGGGCCCAGCGGGCGGGGCTCCGGCTGACCCCGCGGCAGATCTTCGAGCACCCGACGGTGGCCGAGCTGGCGCGTCTCGCCGGCAGCGCCGAGACGGTGACCGCGGAACAGGGCGAGGTCGTCGGCCCGGTGCCGCTGTCGCCGATCCAGCGCTGGTACCTCGAGCGCGACCTCGAGGCCCCCGAGCATTTCACCCTGCCGCTGCTCCTCGAGCCCGTCGAGCGCCTCGAGGAAGAGCCCCTGCGCGCGGCGCTGGCGGTGCTGCTTCGCCACCACGACGCCCTCCGGGCGCGCTTCACCCGCGGCGCCGGCGGCTGGGAGCAGGAGCTCCTGCCGAGCTCGGGGTTGGGAGATCTCCTCGAGATCGTCGACCTCGCGGGCCTCGACGCGGCGGCGCAAAAGACCGAGCTGGCGCGGCGCGGTGCGGAGCTCCAGGCGGGGCTCGATCTCGCGGCGGGTCGCGTCTTCCGCGGGCTGCTCGCCGATCTCGGTGACAACCAGCGCCTGCTGCTGGTCGCCCACCACCTGGTGGTCGACACCGTTTCCTGGCGTCTCCTGGTGGAGGATCTGGGCGCCGCCTACCGGGCGCTGGCGGCGGGGCAGGAGCCGCTGCTGCCCGCCAAGACCACCTCCTGGCGCGCCTGGCAGGAGCGGCTGGCGGAGCGCGCCGCCTCCGACGACCTCACCGCCGAGACCCGGTACTGGCTCGATCCGGCCCGGGCCGAGGTCGCCGAGCTGCCCGCCGACATCGAGGGCGGCGGCGAGACAGGCGAGCTCGGCACCGAGGGCAGCGCCCGCACCGTGCGGGTGAGCCTGGGAGCCGAGACCACTCGGAGCCTCCTCGAGGACGCCTCCCGCGCCTATCGCACCGGTGTCCAGGACCTGCTCCTCACCGCCCTGGCGAGAGCCGTCGCCGATTGGAGCGGCGAGCGCCGGCTGCTGGTCGATCTCGAAGGCCACGGTCGCGAGGAGATCGCCGCCGACGTCGACCTGTCGCGCACCGCCGGCTGGTTCGCGACCCTCTACCCGGTGCTCCTCGATCTCGAATACGACGACGAGCCCGGTGCCGAGATCAAGGCGGTCAAGGAGCAGCTGCGCGCCGTCCCGAGCCGGGGCCTGGGCTATGGCCTGCTGCGCTACCTGCGGCCCGAGACCGCCGAGGCGCTGGCGAGGCTGCGCGCGATCGCGGAGCGAACTCCCGCCTACCGAAACGTCTACCTGAGCGAGGACGGGAGCTACGCGGGCCTCGTCATCGACCTCGACGCCGGCGCGCCACCCACGAACGCGCGCGGCGAGACGTTCACGCGCAGCGCCATCGGGGCGATTCCAGAGCCCGGCGAGATGGGCTCGGACGACCTGCTCTCCGCCGGACAGGTCGGCGTGCTCATCCCGGCGGCGCGGCGAGTGCTCGAGCGCCACGCGGCGCCCGGAACCGAGCTCTTCCTCTCCGGCGAGCCGGTCTTCAACTACGAGTTCTCGACGCGACTGCCGCGCGACATGGGGATCTTCACGGGGGTGTCGATCGCCTTCATCGCGGGGCTCCTGGCGTTCCTCTTCCGGCGCGCGTCCGGGGTGCTGCTGCCGCTCGGGATCACC
>JAGQSE010000020.1 GCA_020439725.1 Acidobacteriota bacterium | reverse complement strand
CCGCCCTTCATCGACATCACCAGCCACGCGGCGGAGATCTTCTACGACGAGACTCCCCAGGGGATCCAGCGGCGCGTCAAGCGCAAGCGCCCGGGAACCCTCGGGGTCTGTGCGCTGATCCAGAACAAGTACAACGTCGACGCGGTGCCCCACATCCTGTGCCAGGGCTTCACCCGCGAGGAGACCGAGGACTTCCTCATCGAGCTGCGCTATCTGGGCATCGACAACGTGCTCGCGGTGCGCGGCGACGACAGCGGCTACGACAAGCCCTTGAAGCACGGGCGGAGCCGCAACGTCTACGCCCTCGACCTGGTGCAGCAAGTGGCTGCCATGAACCAGGGCGTCTACATCGAGCGCGACCTTCTCGATGCCGAGCCGTCGAATTTCTGCATCGGCATCGGCGGCTATCCGGAGAAGCACTTCGAGGCCCCGAACCTGGCCAGCGACGTGCGCTGGGCCAAGGCCAAGGTGGACGCCGGCGCCGACTACATCGTCACCCAGATGTTCTACGACAACCGGGTCTACTTCGCGTACGTCGACGCCTGCCGCGCCGCCGGCATCGACGTGCCGATCATCCCCGGTCTCAAGATCTTGACGCGCAAGGCGCAGCTCAACTCGGTGCCGCGCAATTTCCACGTCGACATCCCTTCGGAGCTCGCCGACGAGGCTGTCGCCGCCAAGGCGGAGCACGTCGTCGACATCGGCGTCGAGTGGGCCCAGCGGCAGGTCGAGGAGCTCATCGAGCACAAGGTGCCGGCGGTGCACTTCTACATCCTCGCCAGCTCCGATGCGGTCACCCGCTTGATGCGCCGCATGGACCTGCACTGCCGGGCCTGACCTTTCCCGGCTTCGGCGCCGCCTGCGCGCCTCGACCCGTCCCCAGCAACGTCCCCCGAAACGCGGTCCGGAGTGTCATGAGCGATCTTACGAACGAGTTTTCCTACCCCCTCGAAGGTCCCCCGGAGCACGGCGCCCCGCCGCCGCGGCCGGTGGATCTCGACCAGCGTCTCGCGGCCCTCGAGACCGCCCTCGAGGAGCGCATCCTGGTGCTCGACGGCGCCACCGGGACGGCGCTCCAGGCGGTGGAGCTGGGACCCGACGACTTTGGCGGCGCCGAGCTCGAGGGCTGCAACGAGATGCTCTGCCTGGTGCGACCCGACGTCGTCGACGGTGTCCACCAGGGCTATCTCGCCGCCGGCGCCGACATCGTCGAGACCAATACCTTTGGCGGCACGCCGCTGGTCCTCGCCGAGTACGACCAGGCGCACCGCGCCTACGAGATCAACCGCATCGCCGCCGAGCTGGCGCGGACCGCCTGCGCGCGCCACGACGTCCCGGGCCGGACGCGCTTCGTCTGCGGTTCGATGGGGCCGACCACCAAGGCGATCTCGGTCACCGGCGGCGTCACCTTCGACGAGCTCATCGCCAACTACCGGCTCCAGGCCCTGGGACTGATGGCCGGCGGCGCCGACTATCTGCTGCTCGAGACCTGCCAGGACACGCGCAACGTCAAGGCGGGTCTCCTGGGGATCGAGGAAGCCTTCGAGATCGCCGGTTGGCGGCTGCCGGTGGCGGTGTCGGCGACCATCGAGACCACCGGCACCATGCTCGCCGGCCAGGACGCCGAGGCCCTGGCGGTCTCGCTGCTTCACGCCGACCTGCTCTATGTCGGTCTCAACTGCGCCACCGGCCCCGGGCTGATGGCGGACCACGTGAGGACCTTGAGCGAGCTCTGCCGGACCCGCGTCGCCTGCGTCCCCAACGCCGGCCTGCCCGACGAGGAGGGCCGCTACCTCGAGGGCCCGGACCACTTCCGCGAGGTCTTCGGCCGCTTCCTGGACGCCGGCTGGCTCAACCTGGTCGGCGGTTGCTGCGGCACCACCGCCGGTCACGTCCGCGCCCTCGCCGAGCTGGTCGAGGGCCGCCGGCCGCGGCGCATTCCGACCCACCAGCGACCGCTGGTGTCGGGTCTCGAGGCCGTCGAGCTTTCCGCCGACAACCGGCCTCTCCTGGTCGGCGAGCGTACCAACGTCCTCGGCAGCCGCAAGTTCAAGCGTCTCATCGCCGAGGGCGAGATCGAGCCGGCGGCGGAGATCGGGCGGGCCCAGGTCAAGGCCGGAGCGCAGATCGTCGACGTCTGCCTCCAGGACCCCGACCGGGACGAGATGGTCGACATGGAGCGCTTCCTGGCGCAGCTGGTCAAGCTGATCAAGGTGCCGGTGATGATCGACTCCACCGACGCCAAGGTGATGGAGCTGGCGCTGACCTACACCCAGGGTAAGTCGATCCTCAATTCGATCAACCTCGAGGACGGCCTCGAGCGTTTCGCTGCGGTGGTGCCGCTGGCGCGGCGCTATGGCGCGGCCCTCGTGGTCGGACTCATCGACGAGGCGGGGATGGCGGTCACCGTCGAGCGCAAGCTCGAGGTCGCGCGGCGCAGCTACCGCATCCTCACCGAGGACATGGGCGTGGCACCGGAGGACATCTGGTGGGACGC
>JAGQSE010000364.1 GCA_020439725.1 Acidobacteriota bacterium | reverse complement strand
ACGATGCAGTTGGTGATGATCAGGCCGACGAAGACCGAGAGCTGCTTGCTGATGTCGAACAGGTAGGCGCGCAGGATCTGGTCGGTGACGATCACCAGCGAGGCGATGATGGTCAGCTGGACGATGATTCGGATGCTGCTCGGAATGAAGTTGCGGATCAGGCTCACCGAGACGTTCGACAGCGCGACGACAGCGATCACCGCCACCGACATCACCACCGAGGTCTCGAGCTTGGTCGTCACCGCCAACGCCGAGCAGATCCCCAGCACCTGGAGGGCGATGGGGTTGTTGTTGAACAGGGGATCGATCAGGACGTCGGTCTTGGCGCTCATCAGGCAGCCCTCCCGCCTTTCTCCCGGTAGCTCTCGAGGTAAGGGCCGAAGCCCTGGTCGCCGAGCCAGAACTGGATCAGATGGGTCACACCGCGCGAGGTGATGGTGGCTCCGGAGAGACCATCGACCTCGTAGGGATCCTTCTCCGGCGGACCGGCGGTGCCCTTGATCACGTGGATCGCCACCTTGCCCGTGTCATCGAAGATCTTTCGGCCGGGCCACAGCGCCTTCCAGCGCGGGTTGTCGACCTCGCCGCCGAGACCCGGGGTCTCGCCGTGCTCGTAGAAAGTCAGGCCCTCGATCTCCTCGGCGTGGGGTCCCACCGCGAGGTACCCGTAGAGCGTCGACCACAAGCCCTTGCCCTCCACCGGCAGCACGAGCATCTTGAGGTTGCCCTGGTCGTCCTTGAGCTTGTAGACCACCGCCTTGTCGGCGACGCGGCTCACCTGAGCCGAGTTCTTGGGCACCGCCCGGCTCTCGTCCGGATCGGAGGTCATCCGGCGCTGATCGACGGAATCCGGCGACGTGCTCGGATCTTCCTTGCCGGTCCGGAGGTCGACGACCACGGGCTCGAAGGCCGCGAAGCGACTCTGCACCTCGGCGGCGCTGAGGGACTCGCCGGCCTTGGCCAGGCCCGCCGCCTGGAGCACGTTGCGCTGCTTGTCGAGCAGCTTGTTGACTTCCTGCTTCTTCTCCAGGGACACCGCCGAGGACGTCACCAGGATCGAGCAGATCAAGCACACGATGGCGGCGAAGCCGATCGTGTACCAAACGCTACGCTGCATAGCGAGCCCTCCTCCGCTTGATGTTCGCCTGGACCACGAAATGGTCGATGAGGGCGGCAAAGAGGTTCATGAACAGGATGGCGAGCATCATGCCCTCGGGATAGGCCGGGTTGACCACACGGATCAGGATGGCCAGGATGCCGGTGAACAGCCCGTACCAGTACATCCCGACCTTCGAGTGCGAGGCGGTCACCGGCTCGGTGGCCATGAAGACGGTGCCGAAGGCCCAGCCGCCGAGAACCAGGTGCCACCAGAAGGGCACGGCGAACAGCGGGTTGGTGTCGGAACCGACCGCATTGAGCAGCATCGCCGTGCCGATCGAGCCGGCGAAGACGCCGAGCAGGATGCGCCACGAGCCGACTCCGGTCACCACCAGGACGATGGCGCCGAACAGACAGGCGGCCGCGGAGGTCTCGCCCATGGACCCCGGGATCAGGCCGATGAAGGCGTCCCACCAGGTCACCGCCCCCGACGCCAGCGCTGCCGGACCGTGCACCGCCGCTTCCGCCAGCCAGGTGGCGCCGGAATAGCCGTCGGCGCTGGTCTTGGCCGCGATCCACACCGCGTCGCCGGAGATCTGCCCGGGATAGGCGAAGAACAGGAAGGCGCGGGACACCAACGCCGGGTTCAGGATGTTCATCCCGGTGCCGCCGAAGATCTCCTTGCCGATGACCACGCCGAAGAGGGCACCGAGGGCGACCTGCCACAGCGGGATGGTCGGCGGCAGGGTCAGCGGAAAGAGGAACCCGGTGACCAGGTAGCCCTCGTTGATGTCGTGCTTGCGGATGATGGCGAACAGCGACTCGCAGCCACCGCCGAAGATGAAGGCGACGAGCAGTACCGGGATGAAATAGAAGGCGCCGTGGACGAAGCACGCGAGGACGTTGCTCGGGTCGAGCGCCTTCTCGCCCATCAGGCGGAGAAAGAGCGTGGTCTGCCAGCTATCGAGCGGCGCCGCGCCGTTGGCGATGGCCTTGGCGGCCTGAAAGCCCGTGTTGTACATCGCCATCAGGATCGCCGGGATCAGCGCGATGACCACGGTGATCATCATGCGCTTCAGGTCCAGGGCGTCCCTGACGTGGGACGGCCCGTGGGTCGTCTCACCGGGGGTATAGAGGAACGTGTCCTGCGCCTCCCATAGGGGGAAGAGCTTCTCGAGCTTCCCACCCTTGTGGAAGAGCTTGCCTTGTCGATCGAGTAGAGCGCGGAGACCCTTCATCAGCCTTCCTTCTCCAGAGTCGTCAGCACTTGGCGGAGCGCCGGCCCGTAATCGTTCTTGCCCGGGCAGACGAAGGTGCAGAGGGCCAGATCTTCCTCGTCGAGCTCGAGCACGCCGAGCTCTTCGGCTCGCTCGAGGTCACCGACCATGAGCGAGCGCAGGAGGAAGGTCGGGAGGATGTCCATGGGCATGACCTTCTCGTACATGCCGATGGGAACGATGGCCCGGTGCGAGCCGTAGGTGGTGGTGGTCATGGCGAACTTCTTGTTCGGCATCAGGCTCGACGCGAAGGCGCGGACCACCGAGAACTTGTCGGCTCCGGGCATCAGCCAGCCGAGGAACTCGCGGTCGTGATCCTCGCGGATCACCGAGATCTGCTGGTGGTAGCGGCCGAGATAGCCGTCCTCGAGGCCCATCGCCCGGCGGCCGTCGAGCACCGATCCGGAGATCACGCGGTTGCCGTCGCCGATCAGCTGGCCGGCGGTGAGGTCGTCGAGGGAAGCGCCCAGCCGGGTGCGCAGCAGGCGCGGGCTCTCGACCCGCGGCCCCGCCAAGGAGACGACCCGATCGACGTCGAGCTCGCCGGTGGCGAACAGCCGGCCGATGGCGAGGACGTCCTGGTAGCCGGCGTGCCACACCGTCTTTTGCCGGCTCACGGGATCGAGGACGTGGATGTGGTACCCGACGGTGCCGGCCGGATGGGGGCCTGAAAACTCCTCCACCGAGATCCGCGGATCCGGGGGCACGGCGACCTTGGTGCCCGGTCCGACGCAGACGAAGACCTTGCCGGCGGTGAGCTTGGCCAGGGCCTGGACACCGCGGAGGAAGTCGTCCCCGCGGCCGTCGAGGACGACCTTCGGGTCCGGCGCCAGCGGATGCGTGTCGGTGGCGGTGACGAAGATCGCGTGGGGCGTCGCCGAGGGATCCGCGCTGCGGCCGAAGGGTCGGCCACGGAGCGCCGTCCACATCCCGGATTCGATCAGCAGCGCGCGCACCTGGTCGCCGTCGAGGCCGGCGACGTCCCCACCGGTGAAGCTCTTGAAGCTCACCGTGGCGCCCTTGCCGGAGCGCTCGCTGTCGTCGAGCTCGATGATGACCGAGATGAAGCGCCGGCGCTCGCCCCGGTCCACGTCCTTCACCGTGCCCGAAGCCGGGGCCGTGAACAGCACCCCAGGGGTCTTCTTGTCTTCGAAGACCAGCTGGCCGCGCTGGACCTTGTCCCCCGGCTTGACGTGCATGGTCGGCTTCATGCCGACGTAGTCGTCCCCGAGCAGGGCGACGTGGCGCGGTTGCGGCGCGTCTTCGACCACCTGCCGGGGCTGCCCCGTGATGGGCAGGTCCAGACCTTCTTTACTTGTGTGTACGCCCACGTCTGTTCCCCATCGAGCCGCCGCCGGTGCTCTAGCGACCAGCGTGCAAGAGTCTCGAGGCCGTGGCCCCGGACCCTGGAAGCTCGGGCTCAGCGCTGCCCACCGGGGTCCTCGCCGACCTCGGTGTCAACGCCATGTGTTCGTCCTGGTGCTTCGGAATCCACCCTTGATGGCGGCTCTCTCGAGCCTCGCGAGCGGCGCCGGCCTCGACATCGATGCTGAAGAGGCCACCACCCGTTGGATCCGAGGGATTCGGGCACCGCTTGTGCATTTTGTCACAATCTCCCCGAGGGCAAAACCCCGTCGACCCGCTGTCGCGCCGCACGGGACCATGCCTCGTCGTTTCCGGAGACGGACGGTAGTGTACTCCCCCGCGGCGTGGAACGCACCGCCGGATTCGCTTTCGTCTCTCAGGATCCGGCGCTGACCCACAGACCGGCGGTGAGCAGGACGCCGTACAGCAACAGCAACCGGGCGGTTCCGACCAGCGTCCGGTTGAGCGCGGCGCCCTCGAGACGGTGGACGTCGGCGGCCAGGCGGACCGCTAGGGGAGCGGTGATCCACGGCAGGTGGACCCAGGGACCGGCGAGGCCGCGGCCGTGGATCGCCACCGTCGTCAGATAGGTCAGCCCGAGGAGGACGAGATACTCCGCCTCCGCCCCACGGCGGCCGAGCCGCACGGCGAGGGTACGTTTGCCCGACGCCGCGTCGGTGCGGCGATCGCGCAGGTTGTTGACCACCAGGATCGCGGTCGCCAGGCAACCCACCGGCACCGACGCCCAAACCGCCAGCTCGGTGATCCGGCCGACGCTGGCATAGACCGTGCCGCAGACCGCGACGAAGCCGAAGAACACGAGGACGAAGACGTCACCGAGGCCATGGTAGCCGAGGGGATAGGGTCCGCCGGTGTACGCGATGGCCGAGAGCACCGCGAGCACGCCGATGACCAGAAGGGGCCAGCCGGCGACCCAGGTGAGGTAGAGCGCCGACACTCCCGCCAGCGCGAAGGCGAGCGCCATGCCGCGGCGCACCGCCGCCGGGCTGAGCAAGCCGGCCTGCACCACCCGTGTCGGCCCCAGCCGCTCCTCGGTGTCGGCGCCCTTCTCGTAGTCGAAGACGTCGTTGGCGAAGTTGGCGCCGATCTGGACCCACAGGGCACAGCCGAAGGCCGCGGCGATGACGTCCCAGCGCACCGCGGCCGCCGCGGCCACCACCGCCGTGGCGACGACCACGGGAACGAGGCCGGCGGTCAGCGTGGCTGGGCGCGCGGCGAGGATCCAGGCGGCGGCGGAGCCGGGCGGCGGCAGGGATTTGGGCATGGCGACGGCGCGCAAGATATCACGATGATCGGGGCGCTCCAGCGCCGCTGAAGCGTTCCTGACAGCACGAGTTCATGTCCGGTTCATCAGCTGGTCTTAAGGTCCGGAGCCGTGGGACGGACGCCCTCTCCGCCATCGAGGAACCCCGGCCGGCGTGGCCGGGCGGCGGAGATCGGGCCCACCGACCCCCCTCACGGAGACCTTTCATGCGACATGCCCTCGCCGCC
>JAGQSE010000363.1:4961-5451 GCA_020439725.1 Acidobacteriota bacterium | reverse complement strand
CAGGCCGCCCATGGTCGGCGTCCCGGCCTTGACCTGGTGGCTGTCGGGGCCGACGTCCCGGATGTTCTGGCCGATCGACATCCGCCGCAGGGTGAGGATGAACTTGGGTCCGAAGACCAGCGACAGCACCAACGCGGTGAGGATCGCCCCCGCCGCCCGGAAGGTGATGTAGCGGAAGACGTTGAACAGCGCGAACTGGTCGGCGAGGGGGAAGAGCAAGTGGTAGAGCATCAGCAGCTCCCTCCCGCCGCCCGGCGGCCGCTCGTGAGCGCCTCGACGACGACGTCGAGACCGACGCCGCGCGAGCCCTTGACCAGCACCAGGTCGCCGGCACGAAGCTCCGCCGCGGCCGCCGGCGCCGCCTCGGACGCGCGGGAGAAGACGCGGCCCTCGGCGCCACCGGTGAGAACCCCTTCGGCCAACGATCCGGCGAAGTCGCCGACGGCGAACACCGGCGAGAAGCCCAGATCCGCCGCCGAGCGCCCGACTT
>JAGQSE010000363.1:0-4898 GCA_020439725.1 Acidobacteriota bacterium | reverse complement strand
GCCGGCAGCCGGGCGGCGCTCTCGAGGGCGCGCTCGACCGCGTCCGGGTTGGCGTTGTAGGCGTCGTCGATCACCGTCACGTCGTCCTCGAAGCGGCGCACGGCGCCACGGCCGCCCACCGGCTCGACCTCGAGGACGGCGCGGGCCACGTCGTCGAGGCTCACCCCCAGGGACCACGCGCAGGCCGCCGCCGCCAGACAGTTGTCGACGTTGTAGAGACCGTGGAGGGGCAGGCGGACGCGCACCCGCTGGTCACCGGCCACCAGGGTGAAGCGGCTGCCGGTCTCGCCGGCGCCGGCGACCTCGACGTCCTCGGCACGCACCTGGGCGCCGTCGGCGCGGCCGAAGAAGACGACGGGCCCCTCGTGACGTGCGGCGATGCGCCGGACCTCCGGATCGTCGGCGTTGGCCACCACCAACCCGTCCTCGGCGAGCCCCGAGAGAAGCTCGGCCTTGGCCTCGGCGATGGCGCGCACCGTGCCGTGGAACTCGAGATGGGCCGGCCGGACGTTGGTGAACACCGCCACGTCGGGACGTGCCAGCCGCGACAGGCGACCGAGCTCGCCGGGCTGTGACATCCCCATCTCGGCCACCATCCACTCGGTGTCTTCGGGGATACCCAGAAGCGCCAGCGGAAAGCCCAGGAGATTGTTGAAGTTGCCCGGGCTGCGCGCGACCCGGTACCGCCGGCCGAGCATCGCCGCCAGCAGCTCCTTGGTGGTGGTCTTGCCCGCCGAGCCGGTGATGCCGACGATCTTGTCGGGCAGGCGGACGCGGAGCGCGCGGGTCAGCTGGTGGAGCGCATCGACGCCGCGGCGCACCCGGATGACGGTGCCGCGTCGGCCCCAATCCTCGGCCTCCGCGCCGTGGAAGTCGGTATAGCGACCTTCGGCCACCACCACCGTCGCTCCCGCGTCGATGGCCGAGACGACGTGCTCGTGACCGTCGCTCCGCGCTCCCGGCAGGGCGAAGAACGCCTGCCCGGCGAGCACCCGGCGCGAATCGATGGCGGCGCCCTCGAAGCTCGAGCGCGGATCGCCGGCGATCACCTCGCCGCCCATCATCGACGCCGCCTCAGCGGCCACCATCGCGACCAAAACGCTCCTCCAGGGCGAGGAGGATCTCCTCGCGGTCGAAGAAGGGGAGCCTCTCCTCCCCGATGATCTGGACCTCCTCGCAGCCCTTGCCGGCGACCACCACCACCGAGCCCGGCGGCGCCACCGCCACCGCGCGGCGGATCGCTTCGCGGCGGTCGGGGACCACCCGATAGTTGGGGTTGCCGCTCTCCTTGAGACCGCGCTCCACCGCCGCGATGATCGCCAGCGGATCCTCGGTTCGCGGGTTGTCCGAGGTGACGATGGGCAGGTCCGCGAGGTCGCCGGCGACCTTGCCCATCAGCGGGCGCTTGCCGGGATCGCGGTCGCCGCCACAGCCGAAGACCACCACCAGGCTCTCGCGGGTCAGCTCGCGCGCCGCCTTGAGCACCGCCGTCAACGCGGCGTCGGTGTGCGCGAAATCGATGAACACCTGGACCCCGAGATCGCGCCCCGGGATGACCACCGGCTCGAGCCGACCGGGCAGGGGTCCACGGTGGGCGAAGGCCTGGACCACCGCCTCGTGGGGCAGCTCGAGGGCTTCCGCGGCGGCGGCGGCGGCGGCCAGGTTGGCGAGATTGAAGCGTCCCACCAGCGGCGAGTCGAAACCATAGGCGCCGCGCGGCGTGTGGATCGTGCCGCGGCTTCCGGAGGCGTCGAGACGCGTCGCGACGAGCCTGACGTCACCGCCCTCGCCATAGCTCAGCACCCCGGAAAGCTCCCCCGCCAGCCGCCGGCCGTAGGGGTCGTCGAGGTTGATCACCGAGCGGGCGCCGGGCTTGAGCTGCTCGAAAAGCCGACGCTTGGCGACGTAGTAGTCCTCGAAGCCAGCATGAAAGTCGAAATGGTCCCGAGTCAGGTTGGTGAACACCCCGACGTCGAAGGCGGCGCCCTCGACCCGGCCCAGGGACAATGCGTGGGACGACACCTCCATCGCCAGGGCCCGCGCACCGGCGTCGCGCATGCGGCGCATCATGCGGAAAAGGTCGGAGGCCTCGGGGGTGGTGCGCTCACCCGGAAAGCGCAGGTCGCCAAAGCGGTAGCCCAAGGTACCGATGGCGCCCGCGGGCAGTCCGGCGGCATCGAAGATCGCCGCCAGCAGCGTCGTCACCGTGGACTTGCCGTTGGTACCAGTGACCCCGGCGACCACCAGTCGTCGGTCCGGGTGGCCGTAGACCCGCGCCGCGAGGGGTCCCAAGAGCGAGCGCGGATCGACCTCCGCCGCCACCCAGGGCACCGAGATCCCCGCGGGTGCGTCGCCGCGACCGAGCACGGCGACGGCACCCCGCTCCTCGGCCTGGCGGGCGTAGATCCGCCCGTCATGGTGCGCCCCCGCCAGCGCCACGAAGAGGTCACCGGGCTCGACCCGCCGCGAGTCGTGGCTGACGCCGCGGACGTCCACCGCATCCGCCGGCGGGCGGACGAGGGGAAGGCCATGGACGACGTCTTCGAGCTGCACTGCGATCTCTCCCATGATCCTCAGATTCCCCGTGTGCCGCCGGAGGCCGAGGCCACGGTCTCCCGTCCAGCCCACGGATCACCGGCGACCTGACCCGGAGCCACCGGCGGTGCGTCGGGTGGTACACCCAGATACAGCAAGGCCCGACCGACGATGCGCGCGAAGACCGGTGCCGCCACCGCACCGCCCCCGATGCTGCCGGCGCGGGGCGAGTCGATGACCACCAGACCGACCACCGCCGGGCGGCTGGCCGGGGCATAGCCGACGAAGCTGGGAACGAAGCGCGAGCTCGAGTAGCCACCACCGTCGGCGGCGGTCTCGGCGGTGCCGGTCTTGCCCGCCACGCGATAGCCCTCGATGGCCGCCCGATAGCCCGTGCCGCCTTCGACGGTGACCCCTTCGAGCAGGCCTCCGAGAACCCGCGCGGTGCCCGGGGTGAGCGGTTTGCCGACCACCGGCGCCACCGGGTGGAGCTGCCACCACTCGTCGTCGTGGCCCAGGGCCTCGACGACGTGGGGCTGGAGCAGGAAACCGCCATTGGCCACCGCGGCGAAGGCGCGGACCAGCTGCACGGGGGTCACCCCGATGCCCTGACCGAAGGACACGTAGGCCGGGGTGAGGGCTCCCCAGGCGTCGAGGGTCCGGAGCAGACCCGGGTTCTCGCCGGGCAGGTCGATGCCCGTCGCGCGGCCAAAGCCGAAGGCCTGGATGGCGGCGTAGAAGTCCTCCCGCGGCAGCCGGCTCTCGGCCTTGATCACACCGACGTTGCTCGACTTCTGGATCACCTGGCGGAAGCTCAGCAGGCCGAAGGGCTTGTGGTCGCCGATGCGGACGCCGTGGAGGGTGATGGCGCCCATCTGGCAATCGAAGACGTCGTCGGGATCGACCGCACGAGCCTCGAGCACCGCCGCGGCGGTGACCATCTTGAAGGTCGAGCCGGGCTCGTAGGCGTCCGCGATCACCTTGTTGCGCTGCGCCTCGGAGCGCGCCCCGGTGGCCGGAAGGTTGGGATCGAAACTGGGAAACGAGGCCATGGCCAACACCGCCCCGCTTTCGGGATCGAGGAGGACGGCGCTACCGCTGCGCGCCGCGTTGGCCTCGACCGCCCGGGCCAGCTCCTCCTCGGCGATGAACTGGAGCGTGGCGTCGATGGACAGCCTTAGGTCCTGACCCGGCTCGGCATCGGAGGCGGGGAGCGAGGGATTGGCCAGGAGACCCCGGCGGGCGTCGCGCAGCAAGGTCCGCTCACCACGCTTGCCCGAGATCTCGGTGTTGTACTGGTACTCGAGGCCGGCGAGGCCCTGATTGTCGAGCCCGACGAAGCCGAGCACCGTCGCCGCGGTCCTCCCCAGCGGGTAGTAGCGCCGGTACTCGTGGAGGAAGTGGATCCCGGGCAGGTCGAGGGCCTCGACCGCCTCGGCCACCGGCGGGTCGAGCTTGCGTTCGATCCACGCGAATTCGCCGTCACCCTGGAGCCGGGGCAGGAGCTCGCGGGCGCTGACCTTGAGCACCGGTGCCAGGGCCTTGGCCGTCGCCGCCGGGTCCTCGATCTCGCGCGGCACCGCGAAGGCCGAAGCGACCTCGAGGCTGACGGCGAGCTCGCGGCCCCGAGCGTCGTAGATCGTGCCCCGGGGCGGGGTGACCTGCACCACCCGCTGCTGCTGGCGCTCGGCGCGCTGGGCGTAGACATCGTGCTTGACCACCTGCAGGTCGTGCAGGCGGTAGCCGATGCCACCGGCCCACAACAGCGCGAAGAGGCCGACGAGGATCAGGCGACTCTTCACGGCAGGCGCTCCAGGAAAACCATCTGATCGCGGCGGGGCGGCGCCATGCCGAGCTCGTCGACGGCACGCTGCTCGATGCGCTGGGGGCTCGACAGCAGCGCCGCCTCGAGCCGCAGCCGGCGCTCCTGCTGGCTCAAGGCGTGGAGCGACTGCTCGAGGCTGTCGATGCGGTAGCCGGCATCGAGCACCTGGAGATGGCTCCAGATGTAGACCAGGAGGCAAAGCCCCAGCGGCAGCGCGGCCATGACGATCACCACCAGCTCGCGCCGGCGCCGACGATCGCGCTCGCGAACCAGGTAGGTGTTCTCCACCGGCCGGCGGAGGGCGTAGGCGTTCCTCACCCGCGGGCCTCTCGAAGGGACGACCGATCCTGGAACGGGTTGGGGGGGAACCCGTTCACAGGCGCTTCGCCGCCCTGAGCCGCGCCGAACGCGAGCGAGGGTTGACCGCCAGCTCGGCGCCCGTGGGGCGCACCGGTTTGCGGGTGAGGATCTCGATCAGGCGGCGCTCGGACTGGGGCCGCCCGGTCACCGGGTCGATCTCGCCCTGCGCCAGGTGGCG
>JAGQSE010000362.1:6036-11003 GCA_020439725.1 Acidobacteriota bacterium | reverse complement strand
GTTCTCGACCACCACGATGGCGTCGTCGACCAGAATGCCGATGGCGAAGATCAGCGCGAAGAGCGTCACCCGGTTGAGCGTGTAGCCGAAGAGATAGGACGAGGCGAGGGTGAGCGCCAGCGTCGTTGGCACCGCCACCGCGACCACCACGGCCTCGCGCCGGCCGAGGGCCAGGGCCATCAACAAGACCACCGCGAAGGTGGCAATCCACAGGTGCTTGATGAGCTCTGAGCTTTTCTCGTCGGCGGTGAAACCGTAGTCGCGGGTCTTGGTGACGTGGAGGTCGGTGGGCAGCGCGTGGGCGCGCAGGGCGTCGATGCGCTGGTCGAGATCCGTCACCAGGTCGACGGCGTTGGTGCCGGGCTTCTTGCTCACCGCCAGCGTCACCGCGGGGACGTCGAGACCGGCCGGCAGGTCCTTCTCGGCACCGGCCGCGCCGGCGATCATCCACACGTAGTCGGAGGCTTCGTCGGGGCCGTCGGTGACCTCGGCGACGTCGCGCAGGTAGACCGGCTGCCCACCGCGTACCGCGATGACCGCGCCGGCGACCTCGCCGGCGGAGCGGAAGAAGCTGCCGACGTCCACCGACACCTCGTCGTCGGCGGTGGCGAAGCTACCCGCCGGCAGCCGCCAGTTGAGCGCGCCGAGGGCCTGGTAGACCTCGAGCAGCGACACCCCGTGGCTCGCCAGGCGGTCGCGGTCGAAGTGCACCGAGACGACGCGCTGCTGGCCGCCGAGGATCGTCACCTGGGCCACCCGCGGGTGGCGGGACAGCTCGGCCTTGATCTCCTGCGCCGCCTGGCGCAGCTCGAGGGGCGTGGCGTGCTCGGACCACAAGGTGTAGGCGAGGACCGGCACGTCGTCGATGGAGCGTGGCACCACCAGCGGTGCCACCGAGCCCGCGGGCAGCTCCGGTGCCACCTCGGCGACCTTGGCCTGGACCCGTACCACCGCCTGGTCCGGGTCGCTGCCCACCAGGAAGCGGACGATGATCATGCCGCCGGAGGGCTGCGAGGTCGAGTAGACGTACTCGACGTTGTCGATCTCGTGGAGCGCCTTCTCGAGGGGCGTGATCACCCGCCGCTCGACCTCCTGCGCGCTGGCGCCGGGGAGACCGACGAAGACGTCGATCATCGGCACCTTGATCTGCGGCTCCTCTTCGCGCGGTGTCACCAGCACGGCAAAGGCGCCGAGGAAGAGCGAAGCCGTGACCAGGAGCGGGGTCAGCTTCGACTCGAGGAAGGCGCGGGCGATGTTGCCCGACACACCGATCCTGCGGCTTGCCAGACGCTGACGAACGCTCGCCGGGTCGTGTCCGGCGCCGTGGCGACCCTCGTGCGGGTCGCCCTGGCCGGAACCCTGGGCGCTGTTCATGACCTTCCCTCCAGACGGGTGCCCATGGGCGGCACCGCGGCCAGTCCGACGGCGACGCTCTCGCCGCCTTCGAGACCCGAGAGCACCTCGATGCGATCGCCTGCGAGGGGCTCGCCGGTGGTGACCACGCGGGTCAGGGCCCGGCCCTCGGCGTCGCGGACGACGACCAGCGTCATGCCGCCTTGGCGCAGCAGGGCCGCCTGGGGCACGGTGACCTCCGAGCGGGGCGGGCCGTCGATCCAGGCGCGACCGGTGCTGCCGCTCGGCAGGTCGGTCACGGGCAGCGTGGCCTTGACGCGGAAGGAGTGGCTCGCCGGGTCGGCACCGGGGGCCACCTCGACCACCTGGGCTTCGAGCTCGCCGAGCTCGGGTCGGGCGTCGAGGCGGGCCGTCAGGACGCTGCCGGGGACGATCTTGGCGCGGGCCATGAGCGTCTCGGGGACGCTCAACACCAGCCGGCGCTCGCCGGTGGATTCGAGGCGCAGCAACGGCCGGCCCGGCGCGGCGAGGTCGCCGACCTCCGCCAGCCGCTGGACGACGCGGCCGGCGAAGGGCGCCACCACCCGCGTGTCTCCGGCCACCGAGGTGGCGGCGCTGACCGCACCCTTGGCCTGCTCGACGGCGCCCTTGGCCGCCTCGTACTGCATCCGCGCGGTGTCGAGCTCGAGCTCGGAGGCGGCGTCGACCTCGCGCAGGGCCTTGAAGCGCTCGTAGTTGCGCTCCGCCAGGGCGAGGGCCGCCTGGGCCTGGCCGAGCCCGCCTTGAGCCTGAGACAGCTGGCCGCGGGCGGTCTGCGGATCGATCTCGACCAGCAGCTGGCCGGCGCGCACCGTGTCACCGGCCTGGACGTGGACCGCCGTGACCATGGCGAGGACCCGGGCGGAGACGTCGGCGGTGCGAGCCGCCTCGACGACGCCGGAGATCTCGATGCGTTGTGGCACCTCCTGGCGCAGGGCCTGGGTCAGCTCGACGTCGAGGGTCTGGGGCTCGGTCTCGCGGACCGGGCTGTCGTGGCCGCAGGCGGCCCCCAGGACGAGGACCGAGGCGAGGGCCGCGAGGGCTGCCGGGTGCCGGAGGCGGCGTAGACCGCGGTCCGGGCCGCGGCGGGGATGGCGTAGGTCAGTCATGGCTTCCGTTCTCCTCGCCGGTGCCTCGACCGGCGTCGTTCGAAGTCGTCTGAAAGGAGCTGGTGGCGGCGGCGGGTAGCACGCTCTCGGGCTCGCGTCCAGCGGCCAGCGCCAGGTTGAGGGCCGCCAGGTGGGCGTCGGCGCGGGCGGCGAGCTCGCGGGTCTCGGTCTCGCGGCGGGTGTTGGTGGCGTCGAGCAGGTCGAGCACCTTGACCACGCCCTTCTTGAAGCGCTCGCCGACGATGCGCTCGTTCTCGACCGCGGCGTCGCGGGCCGCGGCGGCGGTGACGTGCCGGCGCCGGGCGCTGACGGCGGTGGCGTAGGCGTCGCGCACCTGGACCCGGAGACCCTGGCGGAAGAGCTCGAGCTCCAGCCGCCCTGCGTCGACATCGGCGCGGGCCGCCGCGGCGGCGGCGCGGTGCCGGCCGCCGGCGAAGAGCTCGATCTTGGCCACCGCCATCACCGCCGTCGAATCGCCGGCGGTGCCGAAGGGCGTGTCGTCGTTGAAGTCGTGGCGCGCCACCAGGCCGACCTTGGGCAGGAGCGCCGAGCGTTGGACGGCCACTTCGAGCTCGGCCGCTTCGAGCTCTCGGCGCGCGGCCTCGAGGTCGCGCCGCTCGTCGACGGTGGCGAGCCAAGACTCGAGGTCTTCGTCGACGACCCCGGGATCGGCCAGGGGGGCCAGGTCCCAGCTGGCGGTGACGTCGGCACCGAGCCGTAACGAGAGGTTCGCCTCGGCCACCTGGGCACCGTTCTTGGCGGCGGCCAGGAGATCTTCGAGCCGGGCCTTCTCGACCTGGGCGCGGAGCAGGTCCGAGCGCACCAGGAGCCCCTGGTCGACATAGGCGCCGACCAACGAGACGTGGGCCTCGACGGTTTCGAGGGAGCGCTCGAGGAGCGCCGCCTGCTCGCGGGCCAGGGCCAGCTGCACCCAGGCTTGGGCGGCTGCCGCCGCGGCGTCGTCGGCGACCCGGCGAGCCCGCTCGTCGGCGGCTTCGGCGGCCAGCGAGGCCTGGCCGATACGGTTCTTGAGCTCACCGCCGGTGTAGAGCGGCAGCGAGACCTCGAGCCGGGTCAGGGCGTTGTCGATGGCCTTGGGATCGTTGGGGTCGCCGGAGACGAAGTCGGCGAAGGAGAAGCGCTCCTGGTTGAGCTGGAGCGCGAAGGCCTCGGCCGGCGAATCGGTGTGCATCCAGATCTCCTCGAGGCTCACCTGGGGCAACCGGTGACCCTTGGCCTGGCGCAGCCGCGCCGCGCCGGCGTCGGCGCGGGCGCTCGCCGCGAGGACCTCGCGGGATTGCTCGCGGGCGCGGGCCATGGCCTGTTCGAGGGTCAAGGGGTCGGCCCCGGCGGCCCTGGCGGCGAGCCCTAGGGGGGCCAGCCCGGCGAGGGCCAAGCCGATCCACAGGATGACGGTTCTGCGCATGTTCACTCCCTGTCGCTGGATGGACCCGCGCGGACGGCGCGGGCCCGGAGCTCGATGTCTCGATGGCTGGATGACCGCGGTTCAGCTCACCAGCCGGTGGTCGATCCACCGCTTGAGCTCCGCCTTGGGCAGAGCCCCGACCACGCGGTCGACCTCGCGGCCGCCGCGGAAGAGGATCATCGTCGGAATGCCACGGATCCCCAGCTGCTGGGCGTGGCGGGCGTCCTCGTCGGTGTTGACCTTGCCGATGACCACGCGGCCGGCGTATTCCTGGGCCAGATCGTCGAGGACCGGCGCGACGCGGCGGCAGGGCGGGCACCAGGGAGCCCAGAAGTCGACCAGCACGGGCAGGTCGCTGTCCAAGACCTGGGACTTGAAATGGGCGTCGGTGACCGGGACGGTATGTGCGGACATGGTGCCTCCTCTTGCTTGGTCGGAAGGCGCTGCCGGGATCTCCGGAGCGTCTCTACCGGGGTGAGAGGCACGATGGGGCCCGGAGGTTCCCGCCGCTCCCGCCGACCGCCTCAGGCGTCGATGGGCTCGATGCAGCGCGGATCGTCGTTCTGAGGGGAGTTGACCAGCGTGCTCACCGGGTAGGCCTCCATGGCCTCGGCGGGGTAGGGAAGGAGCAGCGCTTCGAGGGCCTCGCGGTCGTGGAGCTCCGGGTCGAGCCACCGGTCGTAGCTCTCCGGCGGCAGGATCACGGGCATCCGGTCGTGGACCTTGGCGGCGACTTCGTTGGGGGTGGTCGTCAGGAGCGTGAAGCTCTGCACGGTCTCGTCCTCGGAGGCCTTCCAGCGCGCCCACAGACCGGCGAAGGCGAAGGGCCGGTGTTCCTTGAGCTGGAGGTAGAAGGGCTGCTTGCGCCCGCCGGTCTTCTGCCACTCGTAGAACCCGTCGGCGGGCACCAGGCAGCGGCGCTTGCTGAAGCTCGAACGGAACGCGGGCTTCTCGGCGGCGGTTTCGGCGCGGGCGTTGATCAAGCGGTTGCCGATCGACGGGTCCTTGGCCCAGTGCGGGATCAGCCCCCAGCGCATCAG
>JAGQSE010000362.1:4027-5837 GCA_020439725.1 Acidobacteriota bacterium | reverse complement strand
CTTCTCGGGCCTCTTCTCGGGGCTGCTCCGGCCGTGGTACTCGTCGGGGCTGAAGACGTCGACCCGGCAAGCTTCCGCGGCGGAGGCCAACGCTTCGCGCCAGGCGCCGGCGATCACCGGGTCCTGCTCCCCACCGTCCTGGGATGCCTTGCCGCGAGCTCCAGGCTGCGCACCACCGAGCTCCTCGGCGCGGCGGAGCAAGGTGAAGGCGTGCTCGAGGCGCTCGATGCCGGCTCCTTCGAGATGCAGCCCGGCGGTGAGACGCTCGCGCCCGGGGCCGATCAGCGCCGCGGCGGCTGCCGATCCCAGCGCGTCCGAGGGTCCTTTGCCGAGGGGATTGAGACGGAGCCACCAGCTCGCTGGGCCCCGCAGCCACCACCCGACCAGCGGGACGTCGAGATGGCGATGGACCCCCTCGAAGGCCGTTTGGACTCGACGGAGGGCGGTTTCGAGACCCCAGCGGGCGAGGGGAAGGTCCTCGGCACGGCGACCCTCGGCCTCGAAGCGCCGCAGGACGGCAAGGCCCAGGTAGATCCATGACAGCGCGTCGGCCATCCTGCCGGTGAGCTTGCCGCGCCGCTTGAGCGAGCCGCCGAGCCCCAGCACCGCGAGATCGGTGAGCAGCGCGTACCGAGCCGAGGCCCAGACCAAGCGCCGTGCGGGTCCTGCCAGCGGCCCGGCGACGGGAGAGCCGAGGAACCGGCCGCGAGTCCACGAGCCGACGGTGCTCCGCAGGAGGGTCCGCACCAGAAAGAGGCCGTGACCGGCGAGGGCGCGGAGGAGGGCACCGGGTTCGCCCCGCTCGACCGCGTCGAGCTCGCGCCGCAAGTAGGGATGACCGCGGAGCGACCCCTGCCCGAAGGTGATGAGCGTCCGCGTCAGGATGTTGGCACCCTCGACGGTGACGCCGATGGGCGCGGCGATGTAGCCGTCCGCCAGCAGGTTGTGGGGGCCGTGGCACAGTGCCGCGCCGCCGAGGACGTCGACCGCGTCGGCGGCGTTCTGCCGCGCGAGCTCGGTGAGGTTGTACTTGACCACCGCCGAGATCACCGACGGCCGCTCGCCGGCGTCGACGGCGCCACAGGTGAAGACGCGGGCGGCTTCCGCCAGGTAGGCGCTGCCGGCGATCCGCGCCAGCGGCTCCTCGACCCCTTCGAAACGGCGGATCGGCAGACCGAATTGGCGGCGGACCGAGGCGTAGGCACCGGTGACCCGCGCCGCCCATTTGATCCCCGCGGTCGCCTGCGCCGGCAGCGAGATGGCGCGGCCGCCGGAGAGCGCCTCCATCAGCATGCGCCAGCCGCGACCGGCGCCCTCGGCGCCGCCGATGAGACTCGACACCGGCACTTCGACGCCCCTGCCGGTGATCGGACCGTTGGGGAAGGGCAGACCCATGGGGTCGTGGTGGTCGCCGATCTCGATCCCCGGGGTGGCGGCGGGAACCAGGACACAGCTGATCCCCGGTGCCGGGCCGAGACCGAGGATCTCCTCCGGATCCTCGAGACGGACGGCGAGCCCGATGAGCGTCGCAACCGGTGCCAGCGTGATGTAGCGCTTCTCCCAGTCGAGCCGCAGCCATGGCTCACCGTCGGGGCCGCGGTAGACCACGCCCCGCGAGGTCAGCGACGCGGCGTCGGAGCCGGCGCCGGGCTCGGTGAGGGCGAAACAGGGGATCTCCTCGCCGCGCGCCAGCCGGGGCAGGTAGTGCCGTTTCTGCTCGGCGGTGCCGTACTCGAGGAGGAGCTCGCCGGGGCCCACCGAGTTGGGGATCAGCACCACCGTCGACAGATACATCGAGCGCGACGCGAGC
>JAGQSE010000362.1:0-3975 GCA_020439725.1 Acidobacteriota bacterium | reverse complement strand
ATCGTCAGGCCGAAAAAGCGCTCGCTCTTGAGCAGGTCCCAGACCTCGTCGGGGAGGCGGCGCGCGCGGTGCACCGCCCACGGGTCGACCCGCCGGCAGGCCTCGGCGACCGGTCCGTCGAGAAAGGCCCGTTCCTCGGGGCGGAGCTCCGGGTATGGCTCGGCAAGGATCCGGCGGAGGTCGGGTCGCCCCGAGAAGATCTCGCCGTCGAGCCATACCGTGCCCGCCTCGAGCGCCGCCCGCTCGGTGGCGGACATGCGCGGCAGGCGGCGGCGCAAGCGGTCGAGAAGGCGGCTCATGGGCGTCTCCGGCGGGTTCGAGCGGTGAGGCTACGCTCGTGATCATATCGCCGGGACCGGCGGCGGCAGGATCTCCGGCTGTGAGACACTAGGTGCGCTTCAGAGATCGACACGGAGGAAGAGTCTTCCCATGCGACGAGCTTGCTGCAGCGACCGGATCGGAGTTCTGGCGGCCCTGGTGATCTCCTGGTTCGCCGTGGCGGCACCGCCGGCCTTGGCGGCCTCGGACGACGGGGTTTGGATCACCCTCGGCGCCGATGCCTTCGAGACGCTGACGGCGGGCTCGCCGGTGCTCTTCCACGGTCATCCCCTCGAGGCCGCCGACCGGGCCGATGGGGTCGTCGCGACCCGCGTCGAGGCCAAGGACCTCGAGAGGATCTCGGCGCGGCTCCACGACGCCTTCGAGCGCTGCGCCGGCTTCATGGCCCACGGCTCGCGCGCCGAGGCGGAAGCGGTGCTGGCGCGGCTGCGGGCTCCCGCCGAGGTGGAAGGGACCCCGCCGGTCTACGCCGTCGATCATCCCGCTGAGGTGCAGGCGATGCTCGGCGAGCTCGACGCCAACCAGATCCTCGGCACCATCCACAGCCTGTCGACCACCTTCAACAACCGCTATTACAACCACCCGTCGGGGGCCAACGCCGCGACCTGGATCCGCAACCTGTGGCTCGCCTACGCCGCGGGCCGCCCGGACGTCACCGTCGAGCTCTTCGACCACCCGAGCTTCGCCCAGCCGTCGGTGGTGATGACCATCCCCGGAACGACGCTCCCCGACCAGGTGGTGATCCTCGGCGGGCATCTCGACTCGATCGCGTCGGGCAGCTCGAACCCCGACTTCAGCGCCCCCGGCGCCGACGACAACGCTTCGGGCATCGCCACCGTCACCGAGGTGGCGCGGGCGATGCTGGCTCTCGGGCTCGAGCCCCAGCGCACGGTCAAGTTCATGGGCTATGCGGCGGAAGAGGTGGGGCTCCGTGGCTCGCAGGAGATCGCGAGCGCCTACGCCACGGACGGGGTCGACGTCTTCTCGGTGCTCCAGCTCGACATGACCGCCTTCCAGGGCTCGACCGAGGACGTTTCGGTGATCACCGATTTCACCAGCGCGCCGCTCAACACCTTCCTCGAGGAGATCCTCGACACCTACCTGCCCGATCTCTCGTGGAGCACGTCGGCGTGCGGCTATGCCTGCTCGGACCACGGGGCCTGGACCTTCCAGGGCTACCCGGCGGCCTTCACTTTCGAGGCGCGCTTCGGCCAGCACAACCACCAGATCCACTCGACCGGCGACACGGTCACCACCTTTGGCGACACGGCGGCCCACGCCTTCAAATTTGTCCGTCTGGCCGCCGCCTATGTCGCCGAGGCCGCCTACGACGGCCTCAACCCCCTCTTCGCCGACGGCTTCGAGACCGGCTCCACCAGCGCCTGGACGCTGACCTTCGAGGAATAAAGCGGCGGCCTAGGGCTCCAGCGAGGCCTGAGACGGCGCCGGCGCCAGCAGGGCTGCGGCTTCGGGGAAGTCGCGGTCCCTTGCGATGTCGTAGGCGGTCTTGGCCGAGTCGCCGCGGATCGACGGGTCAGCGCCGGCGGCGAGAAGGATGCGGATCGATTCGAGGTCGCCGCGGCGGGCCGCGAGCATCAGAGCCGTGGCGCGGCCGATGACCTCGGTCCGCAGCAGCACGTCGGGGTTCGCGCCATGGCGCAGCAGCTCGGCGGCGAGCTCCGGTTGCTCGCGGCCGGCGGCGAGCATCAGCGGCGTGACGTCGCCGAAGCCCTTGATATAGGTCTGGACGTTGGCTTCGGCGCCGTGCTCGAGGAGCAGGCTGGCGATGTCGTCGTGCTCGCGAAACACCGCCAGGAGCAACGGGCTGCTGCCGTCGCGATTGATCGCGTTGACGTCGGCGCCGTGGGCGACGAGGATCTTGGCGACTTCGAGATGCCCCTGGTAGGCGGTGAACATCAGCGGTGTCACCTGCGAGCGATTGCGTGCGTCGACCTCCGCGCCGCGGTCGAGCAAGAGCTGGGTGGTCTCGGCGAAGCCCCCCATCGCCGCCAGGTGGAGCGAGGTGCTTCGCGTCGCCTCGTCGCCGCGGTCGTCGACCTGGGCACCGGCATCGAGCAACAGCCGAACCACCGGGGTGAAGCCGCCGGCCGCGGCCGTTTGCAGCACGGTGGTGCCCTCGGAATCCGTGATTCGAAACTCGGTTCCCGCCTGGAGCAGCAGCGTCGCCACGGCCTCGTCACCGCGCTGCGCGGCACCCAGCAGGGCCTTCTCGATCCCGGCTCGCGCTCCCTGGTCGAGGAGCAGCTTCAGGACCGAGGTCCTGCTGCGCGCGGCTACGGCGACGAGCAAGGGCTCACCTCCGGGTCCGATCTCTTCCACCGGGAACCCGGCGTCGAGGAGCAAGGCGACCGAACCGGCCTGGTCTTGGATCGCCGCCAGGCTCAGCGCCGAGCGTCCGTTGTGGGCGCGACGGTCGATCTGCGCGCCGGCGGCGATCAGGGTGCGAGCGATCTCGACACGACCGAGGTAGGCGGCGGCCATGAGCGGGGTGAAGCCGGTGTCGTTGGTTTCTTCGATCTTCGCCCCGGCGTCGAGCAGCATCCGCACCGACCGCGGGTCGTCGGTGGGGGGCATCGACAGGAGCGCGGTATTGCCCGAGTCGTCCTTGGTCTCGACCTTCGCGCCATGGGCGAGCAGCAGAGCGATCAGATCGGTCCGTCCCATAGCCGCGGCGTGGATCAGCGCCGTGCGGCCTCCCATTCCCGGAGCGTCCACCTCGGCGCCGTCCTCGAGCAGCCGGCGGACGAGCTTGGTCTTGCCGGCATCGACGGCCTGGATCAGCTCGGAGTCCTGGTGGTCCGTCGGGCCCGAGTCGGTCGGAGCAAAGAGTGCAACCAGGTCGCTGATGGGAGCCTCATCATCCTCAGCCGGGGAGGTCTCGGTCGCGGCAGCACCAGCCTCTGGCTCACCCTCAGTCTTTGCCTCGGCCTCTTCGCCATAGCTCGAGCTCGACCAGTCGTAGTCCGGCCCCCAGGTGCTGGCGGTCGGCTCCGAGTCCGTACCCGGCGCCTTCTCGTCCTGCCCGGCCTGGGATTGCCCAGCCTGAGGTTGCCCGGCCTGAGAGCTCTCAGGTGCTGTCTTCGATGGCTCGTCCTGGGCTCGGGCGAGGAGCGGCGACGCCAGTGCGAGGACACAGGCGACGAGGAGGATCGAGGAGGTCGAGCGGGACCGCGTACGGCGGAGGGGCGTTGCAGGATTCGACGAGAGTATCGGCATGGCACTCACCCGCGGGAAATCAATGGATCGACCAGTGGATCGACAGGGCGGCTCGGTTCCCGAGTCTACCGGTTCCCGAGCGGGTCGAGCCCTGGGCTCGCCCGACGAGCCGCGAGAAAACGAGAAAGGCCCCCGTCGCCGGGGGCCCTCCGCGCTAGGACCAGAAGAGTAGGGAGGAGCGGCTCTCGGCCGAAGCCGGAAAGCAGCCCTCCACGGGGATCAGTGGAGAAGATCCTCGTTCGGCTTCTTCGGGGTCCTGAGCTTGCTCAGGAAGTGGAGCAGGTCGTCGCGATCGTTGCTCGACAGCGCGAGGAACGCGTCGCGGGCGCTCTGCGCCTCGCCGCCGTGGAACTCGACCGCGTCGTAGAGGGTGGTCGCGCGACCGTCATGGAGGTACGG
>JAGQSE010000361.1 GCA_020439725.1 Acidobacteriota bacterium | reverse complement strand
GCCGCGGTGGGCATCAACCTGGCTCTCGCCATCGCGGGCTTCGCGGCGCGTTCGGTCAACGTCTCGGGGATGATCGGCGGCTTTCTCATCGGCACGCTGATCTACGCCTGTCTCGGCTGGCAGGGCTACCTCCTGCTGCTGGCGTTCTTCGTCCTCGGTACCGGCGCCACCAAGCTGGGCTACCGGCGCAAGGCAGAGGCCGGGCTGGCGCAGGAAGGGGGCGGCCGCCGCGGCGCGAGCCACGCGCTGGCCAACACCGGCGTCGCCGCCGCCTGCGCGCTGTTTGCCGTGGTGACGCCCTTTTCGCCGATCCTCGTCCTGGCCTTCGCCGCCGCCTTCGCCACCGCCGCGGCGGACACCGCCTCGAGCGAGATCGGCCAGCTGTGGGGCCGGCGGACCTTCTTGATCACCACCTTGAGGCCGGTGCCTCGGGGTACCGAAGGTGCGGTCTCCCTCGAGGGGACGCTGGCGGGGATCGCCGCCTCGGCGGTGGTCGCCGGTCTCGGGGTCGCCGTCGGTCTCTTCGGTCTCGCCGGGGCGCTGGTGGTGGTGGTCGCCGCCTTCGTCGGCACCACCCTCGAAAGCCTCGCCGGCGCGACCCTCGAGAACCGTGGTCTGCTCGACAACGAAGCCATGAACTTCCTCAACACGCTGGTCGGCGCGCTGGTCGCCGCCGCGCTCCATGCCCTGATCTCCTGAGGGACCCTCGTCCCGCCGGCTCGAACCGAGGTTTCGCCGTGAGCAAGCTCCGTCACTACATCCGCCTGGCCCGCCCCTTCACCCTGCTGCCACCCCTCCTGGGGATCATCTCGGGGGCCGTCTGCGCCTTTGGCTCGGTCCACAACCCCGACCCGGATTCGCGGCTGACGCTGTCGGTGGTGCTCACGGTGCTCCTGGGGTCGGCCTGCGCGGGTCTGCTCAACGCGGCCTCGAACGCCATCAACCAGATCTATGACCTCGAGATCGATCGCCTCAACAAGCCCAAGCGGCCGCTGGTCACCGGCGACCTGAGCCTGGGCGAGGCGTGGATTTTCACCGTCGTCATGTACGTCCTGGCGCTGGTGCCGACCTGGTTGGTGGTGGTCTATCCGTACAACGCCTTCGCCCAGAAGCTGACGGCGCCCCTCGCCTACCACGAGACCTTCTTCATCTATTTCGCCGGGATGGTCTTCACCTTCATCTACTCGGCGCCGGCGCTGGGGCGGACCAAGGCTCGAGGGCTGCTCGCCAACCTGACCATCGCCATCCCGCGGGGTGTGCTGCTCAAGGTCGCCGGCTGGGCGATGGTGGCGCACATCTTCCACACCGAGCCTTGGTTCATCGGCGCCATCTTCGGCCTCTACCTGATCGGCGCCTCGGCGACCAAGGACTTCGCCGACATGGACGGCGACCGCGCCGGGGGGTGCAAGACCTTGCCGATCCTTTACGGAGTGCGCAAGGCGGCGTGGATGATCGCGCCCTTCTTCGTCTTCCCGTGGCTGCTCATGCCTCTCGGCGCCTACCTGCCCGACCCGCGGAGCCCCGAGCATGCCATCCTGACCGGCAACGCTCCCTTCCTTGCGCTCCTCGGGGTGGTCCTGACGGTGTGGGGGATCTACACGGTCTACCTCCTGGTGCGGGACCCCGACTCTCTGGCGCGTACCGAGAACCATCCGTCCTGGACGCACATGTACATGATGATGATGGCGGCGCAGGTCGGCTTCGCGGTCGCCTACCTCCTCTAGGGTCCCCTTCCTCGGAGCGTGCCGAGGTGCCGCGTTGCGGCGAATTCTGGTCAGCTTGCGGCATGGGGCGTGATCGGGGTTAGAATGCCCCACTTGAGCGAGCGAGGCCCCATGACCGATCCCGTCGACAGCCTTTCCGAGAGCGCCCTGGCGCCCAGACCCGCGGAGGGTGAGCCCTTTGCGGACGAGGAGCGCCTCCTCGGTTTCTACGATCGGCTTCGGGCGCGGGTGCTCGCCGCCGCCGAGCGACGGGCCGGTCGCCGGGGCGAGCAGGCTACGAAGCTCCTGCTGGTGGTTCCCGACGTCTTCCTCTTTCTGGTGCGCCTGGCCCTCGACCGCGAAGTCCCGGCCCAGACCCGCGCGCTGATCGGCGGGACCTTGGTCTATTTCCTCGTCCCCATCGACCTGCTTCCCGAAGCCTTCGTCGGTCCCTACGGCTTTCTCGACGATCTGGTCCTGGCGGCCGGGGTGCTGCAAAGCGCCTTCGGCCAGCAGCTCGAGCCCTGGGCGCGCCGCCATTGGAGCGGCGGCGAGGAGCTGCGCCGGGTGCTGGCCGACGTCTCCGAGGCCGGCCACGGCCTCCTCGGAGCACGGGTCGAGGGCCGCCTTCAACGCTTCCTGGCGCGCCGCGGGATTCCCTTCGAGCGGGGGGCCGGAGGCCGGTCATGAGACGTTCCGCAGCCCCGTTCGAACCCGGCTGGCGAAATCGACCCTCGATCTCGGGTACCGATCCGTCGCCGGATGCTCTACAATCCTGCAGTCCGACCAGCGAGTACTGCCTCCCGCGACCGAAAACCAAGGAGATTCGAAGCTCCCATGGTGTCCCAGACCTCGCGGAAGGCCGTGCTAGAGTGGCGGCTTGTGAAAGTTTTCACAAGGTCCCTGCGGCGGTGCTTGCGCGCCGGCGGGGTGCCGTGACCAACTGAAAAAGGCAGAGCAGCTATGGCCCAGATCTTCAAGCGCAGTGCCAACGCGCTGGTCATCGCGAGCATCCTCGTGGTTCTGACCGTGGCCGTCGGCACCTTGCTGCTGGTGATGCTCAAGATCGCCAAGTCGCCCTTCATGACCAAGCAGGGTGTCACCATCAACCAGCCGGTGCCCTTCAGCCACGACCATCACACGGCGACCTTGGGGATCCATTGTGGCTACTGCCACACCTCGGTGGAGAAGTCCGCCACCGCCGGCATTCCCCCCGTCGCCACGTGCATGAACTGTCACAAGCTGATCTGGAACGACAGCCCGATGCTCGAACCGATCCGGGCCGCTTATCGCGACAAGAAGCCGGTCCAGTGGCAGCGTGTCAACGACCTCCCGGACTTCGTCTACTTCAATCACAGCATCCACGTCGCCAAGGGCATCGGTTGCAACACCTGCCACGGCAAGATCAACGAGATGCCGCTCGTCTACCAGGCCCAGACCCTCCAGATGAACTGGTGTCTGGACTGCCACCGCAACCCTGAGAAGTACGTCCGACCCAAGGAAGAGGTTTACAACATGGATTGGGAAGTGCCCGCGGGCGTTTCCCAGGCGGAGCTCGGGGCGCAGCTGGTGAAGGAGTACGACATCCACCCCAACGACACCTGCTCCACGTGTCATCGATGATTCCGGGGAGAAGACCTTGAACGACCACGAACACAACCACGGCACTGGGCTGGCCAAGGGTACCGGGCCGGAAGAGGGCGCCGGCCGGCGCGCGGGCTCGTCGCTGACCATCCTGCCGTCCGACGGCGCCGCGACGCCGCGGCAGCGGCTCGAGCCCGCCGAGGTCCGAGAGCGCCTCAAGGGCACCAGCGGCCGCACCTATTGGCGGAGCCTCGAGGAGCTGGCGCAGACCGAAGAATTCGAGGACATGCTGCACCGCGAGTTCCCGCGGCAGGCCTCGGAATGGGATGAGGGGGTGAGCCGTCGCCGCTTCCTCCAGCTGTCCGCCGCGGGGCTCTCGCTGGCCGGGCTGACCGCCTGTACCCGGCAACCCCCGGAACGCATCGTTCCCTATGTCGATCAGCCCGAGGACGTCACGCCGGGGCGGGCGCTCTACTTCGCCACCGCCGGTGTCGAGGCGGGTTTCGCCACGGGCTTCCTGGTCGAGAGCCAGATGGGACGGCCGATCAAGGTCGAGGGCAACCCGGACCACCCGGCGAGCCTCGGTTCGACCAGCGCGCGGGCCCAGGCAGGGGTCCTCGACCTCTACGATCCCGACCGCTCGGACAGTGTTCGCCACCTCGGTCGGCCCAGCCAGTGGCCCTCGTTCACCGCCGCCCTGGAGCCGGTGCTCACCGCCCAGGAGTCGCTCGGCGGCGAGGACCTGCGAATCCTCACCGGCACCGTCACCTCGCCCAGCTTGGCGGCGCAGATGGAGAGCTTCCAGAAGCGCTTCCCCAAGGCTCGCTGGCACCAGTGGGAGCCCGCCGCGGGCGTCGCCGCGGAAGGCGCCCGGCTGGCCTTCGGTGAGCCGCTGAACAGCTACTACGACCTCAGCAAGGCCCAGGTGATCCTGTGCCTCGACGCCGATCTCCTGGGCGAGGGTCCGGCGCAGGTGCGCTACGCGCGCGATTTCGCCGCCGGCCGCAAGGCCCAGGAGACCGGGAACGCCATGAGCCGGCTCTACGTGGTCGAGAGCACGCCGACCCAGACGGGGGCCACGGCGGACCACCGCCTGCCCCTGAGCGGGGCCGAGATCGGGCATTTCGCCCTGGCCCTGGCCGCGGAGCTCGGCGTCGCCGGCGCGCGCAGGCCGTCGGCGGCGTTGTCCGAGACCGCCGAGCGCTGGGTCAAGGCCCTGGCCGAGGATCTGGCCGCTCACCGCGGTACCTCCGTGGTGGCGCCCGGCGACTACACCTCGCCGGCCCTGTGGGCTCTGGCCATGGCGATCAACGAGACCCTGGGCAACCTCGGCTCCACCGTCCTGGTGACCGATCCGGTCGTCGTCGAGCCCGAGGGCGGCGCCGCCACCCTCGCCGACCTGGTCGAGGACATGAACGCCGGCAAGGTCCAGGCGCTCGTCATCCTCGGCTCGAACCCGATCTTCACCGCCCCGGCGGCGCTCGAGTTCGCCAAGGCGATCCAGCAGGTGCCGCTCCGGGTCCACCAGGGGCTCTACGCCGACGAGACCGCCGAGTACTGCCACTGGCACATCCCCGAGTCGCATTGGCTCGAGGGCTGGAGCGACGCCCGCGCCTTCGACGGCACGGTCACCATCGTCCAGCCGCTCATCGAGCCGCTGTACGAGAGCTATACCGCCCAGTCGGTGGTTGCCCAGCTGGTCGGGGCCGGTGGCTCCTCGGCCTATGAGCTGGTGCAGAAGCACTGGCAGGGCCAGGGCATGAGCGACGCGGCGTGGCGCAAGGCGCTCAACGACGGCCTGGTGGCGGGCAGCGCGCTCGCTCCCCGAGCCGCCGGGGTGAGCGGCGACGCGCTGGCCCGCGCCGTGGCGCAGCTCGATACCGCTGCCGAGGGCACCGGTCTCGAGCTCCACTTCCGCCCCGACGCTTCGGCTTATGACGGCCGCTACGCCAACAACGGCTGGTTGCAGGAGCTTCCCCGTCCGCTCACCAAGCTGACCTGGGACAACGCCCTGATGATCAGCGCCGCGGACGTCGAGCGCCTGGGCCTCGCCGGTGAGATGAGCGATTTCCACATCCTCCCCGAGCAGCTCAAGGGCGAGGAGAAGAAGGCGGCCCATCTGCTCAGCGCGAGCGGCCGGATGGTCCGTCTCACGGTCGACGGACAGAGCCTCGAGGTCCCCCTCTGGGTCCTGCCCGGTCAGGCCGAAGGTACGGTGACGTTGCACCTCGGCTATGGCCGCCGCCGCGCCGGCAGCGTCGGCACCGGGGTCGGCTTCGACGCCAGCCAGGTGCGCTCGGCGGACGGCTCCTGGAGCCACTCGGGGGCGACCCTCGAGCGTCTCGGGGATCGCCACGAGCTGGCCTCGACGCAGCTCCACCAGAACATTCCGGTGGAGACCCAGGAAGCCGACAAGCGGCACCTGGTGCGCAGCGTGACCCTCGCCGACTTCGTGGCCAACCCCGGGCTGATCGCCGAGATGGGCCATGCCGAAGACGAGAAGTACAGCTTCATGCCCGGCTACGAGTACGACGAGTACCGCTGGGGGATGGTCATCGACCTCAACTCGTGCATCGGGTGCAGCGCTTGCGTAGTCGCCTGCCAGGCCGAGAACAACATCCCGGTGGTGGGCAAGGAGCAGGTCAAGCGCGGTCGCGAGATGCACTGGATCCGGGTCGACCGCTACTACAGCGGCGGCCTCAAGGATCCGGCCATCTACTCGCAACCGGTGCCCTGCATGCAGTGCGAGCAGGCTCCCTGCGAGCTGGTCTGTCCCGTCGGCGCGACCGTGCACAACCAGCACGGCCTCAACGACATGGTCTACAACCGCTGCGTCGGTACCCGGTACTGCTCGAACAACTGCCCCTA
>JAGQSE010000360.1 GCA_020439725.1 Acidobacteriota bacterium | reverse complement strand
AGCGCCTGCAAGGCCGCGGAGGTCGAGTGCAACTCGAGCGGCGACGGCTACGGTCCCTCGGACCAGACGCCGTTCTACGCCGGGGGCGTGCCGGTGCTCCACTTCTTCACCGGCGCCCACGAGCAATACCACCGCCCGAGCGACGACGCCGACCTGATCAACGCGGCCGGTGGGGCGCAGGTGGCCCAGGTGGTGGCGACGGTCGCCGCCGACCTGGCCCAGCGCCCCGACCCGTTGACCTACAAGACGGCGCCGGCGCCGGCGCCGTCGGGGGACACTCGTTCCTATGGCGCCTACCTGGGGACGATCCCCGACTACACCGGCGGTGAGGGCGGGGAGGAGAAGGGCGTCTTGCTCGCCGGCGTGCGCGAGGGCAGCCCGGCCCAGGTGGCGGGTTTCGAGCGCGGCGACCGGTTGATGGCCCTGGGCGGCGTCGAGGTCGGCGACATCCACGACTTCGTCTACATCCTGCGCCAGGCCAAGCCCGGCGACGAAACCGAGGCGGTGGTGCTGCGCAATGGCGAGCGCGTGACCCTCAAGGTCACCTACGGTCGCCGCGGCGAGTCCTGATACCGCACCGGCGGCGGGTGATGGTCCCTCGATGTCGCTGAGCGGCCACGCCTGGACCCTGGGGATCCGCTTCGGCTACCGGCCCGAGCCGCCGCCGTCGGAGCCCTGGAGCACGACGGTCGAGGATCCACGGCTCGGTCCCGTGCGTCTCACCGGACTCCTCGATCGGGGTGCCGGTGAGACGCTGGTCCTCGCCGTCCACGGTCTCGGCGGCAGTGCCGCCAGCCACTACATGGTCCACCTGGCGCGGCGCGCGGGGGATCGCGGCCATGGCTGTCTACGCCTCAACCTGCGCGGCTCGGACCGGCTGGGCGAGGACTTCTACCACGCGGGGCTGACCGCCGACCTCGACGCCGCGCTGGCGTCACCGGAGCTGGCGGGCTACCGGCGGATCTACCTCGTCGGCTGCTCCCTCGGCGGCCACGTGGTGCTGCGCTGGGCCGTCGTTTCGGGCGAGCCCCGCGTCGCCGCGCTGGCGGCGGTCTGCGCTCCCCTCGACCTCGAGCTGTCGTCGCGGGCGCTCCACCGCCGGCGACTGTGGCTCTACCGGCGCTATCTCCTCGGCAGTCTCAAGGAGATCTACGGCGCCGTAGCGGCACGCCGCGAAGTGCCGATCCCGGCGACGGACGCCTCACGCATCGGGACGATCACCGAGTGGGATGAGCGCATCGTGGCGCCGAGACACGGCTTCGCCGATGCGCAGGACTACTATCGCCGCATGAGCGTCGCTCCGCGCCTCGGCGAGTTGACCCTTCCCGGTCTCCTGATCGCGGCGGACGAGGATCCGATGGTCCCGGCTCACACCGTGAGACCCGTCGTCCGCTCGCCACCCCCGGCCTTGACCGTGCGCTGGGCGCCGCGCGGTGGCCACCTGGGCTTTCCAAAGGACCTCGACCTGGGTCTTGGTCCCCATCGGGGCTGGGCCGAACAGGTCCTCGACTGGCTCTCGCTCCATCCCTGAGCCGGTCGCGACCGGCTCCCATCGAACCCGTTCGAACCCTCTGCTGGAGACCTCGGAACATGCAAACCGCCGTTCTCGCCTCGCTCAACCGCCACAGGGACCTCGGCCTGCTGATCATCCGGCTGGTACTCGGGGTGATGTTCATCCTCCACGGCTACCCCAAGCTCCTCGGGGGGCCCGAGCTCTGGACCCAGCTCGGCGGTGCCATGGCTCATCTCGGCATCGACGTCGCACCCCAGGTCTGGGGCCTCCTGGCGGCCTTGGCAGAGACGGTGGGCGGGCTGTTTCTGCTTCTCGGGCTGTTCACGCGCCTCGCCTGCCTGGCCCTGACCTTCACGATGATCGTCGCGGCGACCATGCACCTGTCCACCGGCGACGGACTCCAGGGGGCGTCCCACGCCATCGAGCTGGGGGCGGTCTTCCTCGGCTTGGTCTTCGTCGGCCCCGGCCGGTTCAGCGTCGACGGCCGCTGAGCGGGGGCGCGCTGCGCCGGCGGCCTCCGCAGGGCGGCCTCGGATAGGGGCTGGGCTATACTCCTCGCGCCGTTCGTCCCAAAAACCCGTCAGACCATCCGAGAGGCAGGCGATGCCCCAGCCCGCGTCCCGTCATCGTGCGATCTCCGACCCCTTGACGTCCGGACGCGGGGTGGCCCCGAATCGTGCCCGGTCGGGGTCCCTCCGGGTCCTCCTGCTCCTGGTCTGCCTCACTGCGGCGGTACCCCTCTTCGCCCAAGGCCCGCCGGCGGACGAGCCGAACGGCGACCTCAGCGAGGCCCAGCGCGCCTTCCTCGCGGAACCGGCGGCGGTCGATGGCGGGAGCGCCGTCACGGTGCCCGAACACTCCGTCCTGTGTGTCGACGGCGACGCCGAGGGCTACTCCTGCGAACGGGTCGACCTGCTGGCGCATCTGCCGCTCAACACCATCGGCGGCGGTAGCGGCGCGGATCTGTGGGGTTGGACCGATCCCATGACGGGCAAGGAGTACGCCCTGATGGGGTTGACCAACGGCACGGCCTTCGTCGACATCAGCGACCCGGAGGAACCGGTCCACCTGGGGAACCTGCCGACCCACACGGTCAACTCGACCTGGCGCGACATCAAGACCTACGGCAACTACGCCTACATCGTCAGCGAGGCCTCGGGCCATGGGCTGCAGATCTTCGACCTGACCGAGCTGCGGTCGGTGACCACGCCGCCGGTGACCTTCACCGAGACCGCCCACTATCCCGGCTTCGGGCGGGCTCACAACGTGGTCCTCGACGAGGCCACGGGCTTTGCCTATGCGGTCGGATCGCGCGAGAACAGCGCGCCCTTCGAGGCCTGCTCCGGCGGTCTCCACATGATCGACCTGTCGAACCCGACGGCGCCGACTTTCGCCGGCTGCTTCAGCGCCGACGGCTACACCCACGACGCCCAGTGCGTCGTCTACCACGGTACGGACAGCGAGCACGACGGGGCCGAGATTTGCTTCGCCAGCAACGAGGACACGCTGACCATCGTCGACGTCACCGACAAGGGCTCGCCGCAGCAGCTGTCGCGGACCTCCTACACCGGGGTCGGCTACACCCACCAGGGCTGGCTCACCGAGGACCACAAGTACTTCCTGCTCGACGACGAGCTCGACGAGAGCAACTTCGGTCACAACACCCGCACCTACATCTGGGACCTGGCGGATCTCGAGGCGCCGTCGGTGCTCGGCACCTACACGGGGCCGGTGGCGTCGTCGGATCACAATCAGTACGTCAAGGGCCGCTACGTCTATCAAGCCAACTACAAGAGCGGTCTCAGGATCCTGAGCCTCGACGACGTTGGCTCGGGGTCGCTCACCGAGGTGGCCCACTTCGACATCTA
>JAGQSE010000359.1 GCA_020439725.1 Acidobacteriota bacterium | reverse complement strand
TGCTTGACCAGGAAGGGGTTGATCGCCCCGGCGCTGTCGCGGGCCACCGCGGCGCTCGCCGAATAGACCATCAACAGCCCGAAGCCGGTGAGCGCGACGATGGTCGTGAACAGGACCTTGTCGAAGGCGAGCTTCTTAGCCACGGCGCCCCCCTTCGAGCCCGGGGACGAGCTGCTGAACGAGCTCCTGGAAGCGATCGCCGCGGTGGGCGTAGCTCCTGAACTGGTCAAAGCTGGCGCAGGCCGGCGACAACAGCACCACCTCGCCCGCGCGGGCGTGGGCGGCGGCGCTCTCGACGGCCCGCTCGAGGGTCTCCGAGCGCTCGCTCTCGGCGGTGCCGGCGAGCCCCGTCTCGAAGGCTGCCGCCGCCTGTCCGATGAGGTAGAGCCGGCGCGCCTTGGCGCTCACCAGCGGCCGCAGCGGCGCCAGGTCGTCGCCCTTGGGCAGACCACCGAGGATCAGGTGCACCGCGCCGGCGGGCAGGTCCTCGAGGGACTTCAGGGTGGCGGCGACGTTGGTGCCCTTGGAGTCGTCGTAGAACGTGACACCGCGGACCTCGGCGACCCGTTCCATCCGGTGGGGAAGACCTCGGAAGCCGTCCAGAGCCCGTTCGAGATCCGCCGGCTCGGCGCCGACGGCGAGGGCGAGGAGTGCCGCAGCCATGGCGTTCTCGAGGTTGTGGGCGCCGGCGAGCCCGAGGTGGTGCCGCTCGAAGAGGGCCCGCGGCGCGGCGCCGGGACGGGTCTCGACCACCGTCTCGCCCTCGAGCTGGCAACCGTCGGCCACCGGCTGGGTGCGCGAGAAGCCGCGACGCCGTGCCCGCACCCGCGAGGTCAGCTCGAGGACCAACGGATCGTCGGCGTTGACCACCGCCAGGTCTTCGGCCAGCTGGTTGGCGAACAGTGCCGCCTTGGCGGCGCCGTAGGCGGCCAGGTCCGGATAGCGGTCGAGGTGGTCCGGCGCCAGGTTGAGAAACGCCGCGGCGCGCGGCCGGAAGGTCGGCATGGCCTCCAGCTGGAAGCTCGACAGCTCGATGACGAAGGTGTGGTCGCCGGCCTCGAGGGCGCGCTCGGTCACCGGCTGGCCGATGTTGCCGCACACCTCGACCGGGCGTCCCGCGGCGCGCACCATGGCGCCGGCGAGCTCGGTGGTGGTGCTCTTGCCGTTGGTGCCGGTGATGGCCACCACCGGGCCGGTGATCCAGGGCAACGCCAGCTCGACCTCGGCGATGACGGGACGACCGGCGCGACGGAGCGCGGTGAGGAGCGGCCGGTCCGGAGGCACGCCGGGGCTGAGCACCGCCGCCTCGACCTCCGTCGCCAGCCGCTGCGCCACGGCTCCGGCAGGCTCGCCGCCAGCGTGGAGCTCGAACCCGGCAGCGCGCTCGAGATCTCCCAGGTCGAGCTCCGCCGCCGGTCGCGCGTCGACGGCCAGGACCTCGGCCCCGGTCTCGAGGAGCAACCGCGCCGCCGAGCGTCCGGACACGCCAAGACCGTAGACCAGCACCCGCCGCCAGGGCCGGGGACCTCCCCACCGTCGCTGCATCTCGGCGCCGTTCATCGCAGTTTGAGGGTCGCGAGCCCGATGAACGCGAAGATCAACGCCACGATCCAGAAGCGGACGATGATCTTCGGCTCCGCCC
>JAGQSE010000358.1:362-7317 GCA_020439725.1 Acidobacteriota bacterium | reverse complement strand
GCGGGGTGATTCGCTCGCCGGGACCATCTCGTTCCGTCACGATCTCTTCGACACCACGACCATCGAGCGCTGGTCCGGCGCGTTCCACCGTCTGCTCGCCGGAGCCGCGGACGATGCCGCCACCCCGCTGTCGCAGCTGCCCTGGCTGTCACCGGCGGAGCGTCACCAGCTGACCCGCGAGCTGGCCCCCGGGCCGCCGGCCCTGCCGGCCCTGGACAACCTGCCGGAGCGCCTGGAGCGGGTGGCGGAGCAGCTGCCGGAGCGGGTGGCCGTGGCGGCCGGTGGCCAGGTGACGACCTTTGGCGAGCTCCGCGACCGCGGTGGACGCCTGGCCCGGTACCTTCGGTCCCTCGACCTCGGGCCTGAAGCGCCGGTGGGCGTGGCCCTCGAGCGGAGCGCGGACCTGGTGGTGGCGCTGTGGGGCGTGATGGCGGCGGGGTGTGCCTTCGTTCCCCTCGACCCGCGGCATCCGGCGCGCCGGCTGTCGGCGGTAGTGGCCGACGCGGGTGTCGAGCTGCTGTTGACCGATCGGCACAACGCGCCGGTCTTCGAAGACTTCGCCGGCCGGCGGCTGGTCCTCGACGGCGACGACGGGTGGCAGCGACCTCCGGCCGGCGGGGCTCTACCCGCCATCGCCACCGGGTCGCTGGCCTACATCCTCTACACCTCGGGCTCGACGGGCCGGCCCAAGGGCGTCGAGATCAGCCACGGCTCGCTCATCGCCTTCCTCGACGCCATGAGCCGCCGCGTCGGGCTGGACGCTCGGGACACCCTGGCGGCGATCACCACCCTGTCCTTCGACATCTCGCTGCTCGAGATCTTCCTGCCGTTGATCCACGGCGCCCGGTTGCTGCTGCTCGACGCGGACACCGCCGCGGACCCCAGGGCCCTGGCACGCCGGCTCGAGGACGAGGGAGCGACGGTGATGCAGGCCACCCCCGCGGGCTGGAGCCAGCTGCTCGATGCGGGCTGGACGAACCCCGGCGGGCTGCGCGTGTTCTCGGGTGGCGAGGCCTTGCCGCGGCGGTTGGCGGATCGGCTGTGCGCCGTAGCCCCGGAGGTGTGGAACTTCTACGGCCCCACCGAGGCGACGATCTGGATCTCGACGGCCCCGGTTCGCGCCGAGCCGGTGCCGGAGACCGGCGACGGTGACGAGGCCGGGAATCCGACCGCTTGGCCGGTGGACCTGGGGACTCCCTTGCCCGGCGCGCGCATGGAGGTCCTCGACGCGTCCCTCGAGCCCCTCCCGCTGGGCGTCTGCGGTCATCTGTGGCTGGCGGGTCCGGGGCTGGCCCGGGGCTACCGCGGGCTGCCCGGCCGCACCGCCGCCGCCTTCCGGCCGGATCCGGCCGCCGCCGAACCCGGGGCGCGCCTCTACCAGAGCGGCGATCTGGTGCGCCGGGACGGTCGCGGCCGGTTGATCTTCCTCGGTCGCTCCGATCACCAGGTCAAGGTTCGCGGTTTCCGCATCGAGGTCGGCGAGATCGAGACGGCGCTGTCGCGGCTCCCCTCGATCCGCCAGGCGGTGGTGGTCGCACGGCCGGGGGAGGGCGGGGACGCCCGGTTGGTGGCCTACCTGACGACCACGGCCACGGACGACACCGGAGAACCGGCCAAGGAAACCACGGTGCGCGACCTGCGCGCCGCCCTCGCCGAGCATCTCCCCGCCTACATGATGCCAACGGCCTTCGTGCTGCTCGACACGCTGCCGACCACCACCAGCGGCAAGGTGGATCGCAAGGCGCTGCCCGAGCCCCGGTCGGAGCGGCCCAAGGGAGCACCCTACGTCGCTCCGCGGGACCCGGTCGAGGAAGCCGTGGCGGACATCTGGCGCGAGGTGCTCCGCCTGCCCAGGGTCGGCGTCGACGACAACTTCTTCGAGCTGGGAGGGCACTCGCTGCTGGCCACGCAGGTGACATCCCGGATCTTCGAGGGCTTTCATCTCGAGCTGCCGCTCCGGCGGCTGTTCGCCGACCCCACCGTCGCCGGTCTCGCGGACGCGATCCGCAAGGCCCAGGCGGAATCCCTCGACGACAGCGAGGAAGCGCTGCTGCGCCGGATCGAGGAGATGAGCGACGAAACCGTCGAGGAAGCGCTGGCCGAGCTCCTGGCCGGCGACGGGGAAAAGACCTAGGACCGAAGACCGAGGGCAAGCACGATCCGCCGCGCGAGCTCGGCCCGCCGGCGGTAGACACGGACGAGGGATCATGGAAGAAGTCTCGCAACGCCTCGACAAGCTGTCCCCCAAGCAGCGCAAGCTGTTTCAGCTGATGCTGCTCAAGAAACGGCGCCAGGAGGCGCTGGCGCAGCGCATCCCGAGGCGCTCCCCCGCCGCCGAGGAGCCGCTGTCCTTCGCCCAACAGCGGCTGTGGTTCCTCGACCGGCTGGCGCCTGGGAACCCGTACTACAACATGCCCCGCGCGATCCGCTTCCGGGGCGCGTTGCAGCCGGCGGCGTTGGGCCGAGCCCTCGACGAGATCATCCGGCGCCACGAGGCGCTGCGCACCGTCTTCACCACCTCCGGCGACGAGCCGGTGCAGGTCGTCCGCCCCGCCTTCCCTCTGCCGCTGCCACGGATCGATCTCGCGGGTCTCCCCGCCGAGGCCGCCCGGCGACGGGCCGAGACCCTCGGGGCCGAGCTGATGCGCCAGGCCTTCGCCCTCGAGCACCTGCCGCTGCTGCGCTGCCTCCTGGTGGTCCTCGGCCCGCGCGAGCACGTGCTCTTCCTGTCGATCCACCACATCGTCTCCGACGGCTGGTCGCAGCTGGTGTTGGCCCGCGAGGTGGCGGAGCTCTACCAGGCGATGGTCGAAGCTCGCCCCTCGCCGCTGCCCGAGCTGCCGATCCAATATGCCGATTTCGCGGTTTGGCAACGGGGCTGGCTCGACGAGGAGATGCTCGCCGCCGAGCTCGATCACTGGCTTCGTCACCTCGATGGGGCCCCGGCCCGGCTCGAGCTTCCCGGTGACCGGCCGCGGCCGGCGGTGCAAACGCTCGCCGGCGCCCACCGCTACTTCACCCTGCCGCCGGAGCTGAGCCAACGGCTCCACGAGCTCAGCGAGGCGGCCGGGGGCTCGTTGTACATGACCCTCGCGGCGGCCTTCCGCACCCTCGTGATGCGGATCACGGGCCGCACCGACCTCGTCCTCGGTTCTCCCATCGCCAACCGCCACCGGCGCGAGCTCGAAGGGCTCATCGGTTTCTTCGTCAACATGCTGGTGATGCGGACCGACCTGTCGGGGGATCCCTCCTTCCGCCACTTCCTGCAGCAGGTGCAGGAGGTAACGCTCGCCGCCTACGAGAACCAGGACCTCCCCTTCGAGCGGCTGGTCGAGGCCCTGAAGCCCGAGCGCGATCTTTCGACCACGCCCATCTTCCAGGTGATGTTCAACCTGCTCAACTTCCCCCAGGCGCCGCACGAGCTGCCGGATCTGGAGATCGATCCGTGGCAGCTGGGCACCGGGACCTCGAAGTACGACCTGTCGCTGTACTTCTTTGGCGATCAAAGTCGTCTGGCCGGCTTCTTCGAGTACAGCACCGACCTCTTCGACGCCTCGACCATCGAGCGCCTGCTGCGCTATCTCGAGACCCTCCTCGCCGGCGTCGTCGCCGAGCCCGATCGCCGGCTGTCGGAGCTGCCGCTGATGCCCGAGGCCGAGCGTCATCACCTGCTGCTCGAGGCGACGGCGGCGAGCGCGGGGACGGAGGCCGCGGGCCTCGCGGCGGCCGGCGGCATCGCGGCGCTGATCGGCGCCCAGGCGGCCCGCACCCCGGACTCCGTCGCCCTCGAAGCGGTGGACAGGAGCCTTACCTACCTCGAGCTCGACCGGCGGGTCGAGCTCCTGGCGCGAGCCCTCCGGCGACATGGCGTCGGACCCGAGGCACGGGTCGCCGTGCTGCTCGACCGGCGCGCCGACCTGGTCGTGGCCTTGCTCGCGGTGCTCCGCGCCGGCGGCGCCTACGTGCCCATCGACCCCGACTACCCACGGGACCGCATCGCCTTCATGCTCGAGGACTCGGCGCCGCGGCTCGCTCTGGTGGAGGAGATCCATCGGCCGCTGGTCGAGCCGTCGGGTGTTCCCGCCCTGGCCCTCGACGTCGAGTCGCTGATCGGCGACGTCGGCGACGAGCCGCCGCTGCCCGCCGTCGACCCCGACACGGCGGCCTACGTGATCTACACCTCGGGCTCGACGGGACGGCCCAAGGGAGTGGTGGTGCCCCATCGGCCGGTGCTCCACTTTCTCCACGCCATGGCGCGGCAGCCCGGGCTGACGGCGGCGGACACCCTGCTCGCGATCACGACGTTGTCCTTCGACATCGCGGGGCTCGAGCTCTACCTGCCGCTGTCCTGCGGCGCCCGCCTGGTCCTGGCCGAGGCGGAGGACGCCGCCGACGCGGTCCGGCTGCGGCACCGTCTCGAACGCTCCGCCGTCACCGCCATGCAGGCGACGCCGGTGACCTGGCGCCTGCTCATCGACGCCGGTTGGCGAGGCGGCCCCTCCTTCCGCATCCTGTGCGGCGGCGAGGCCCTGAGCCGCGCCCTGGCCGACGAGCTCCTGGTCCGGGGCGCGGAGGTCTGGAACCTCTACGGTCCGACGGAGACCACGATCTGGTCCGCCACCGCTCGGGTCGAAGCGGGCGACGCGGTGGCGCTCGGCAGGGCCATCGCCGGGACCCGGTTGCACGTCGTCGACCCCCATCTGCGCCTGGCCCCGCTGTCGGCTCCCGGCGAGCTGTTGATCGGTGGCGCGGGCCTGGCGCGCGGCTATTTCCGCCGCCCGGCGCTGACCGCCGAGCGCTTCGTGCCCGACCCCTTCGCCACCGAGCCCGGGGCGCGGCTGTACCGCACCGGCGACCTGGTCCGCCGCCGGCCGGGGGGCGAGCTGACCTTCCACGGTCGCATCGACCACCAGGTCAAGGTCCACGGGTTCCGCATCGAGCTGGGCGAGATCGAGGCCGCCCTCGAGGCGCGGCCGGAGATCGACGCCGCGGTCGTGGTGGCGGAGCGGCGGGGCGCGCTGGGCGACCGCTTGCTCGCCTACGCGGTTCCGGCGGCGGATCACCCGGTCGATGCGCAACGCCTGCGCCGGGAGCTCGCCGAGGATCTGCCCGACTACATGGTGCCCGCGGTGATCGTGCTCCTCGACGCCTTCCCGCGCACCGGCAGCGGCAAGGTCGACCGGGCCGCGTTGCCGTCCCCGGACGGCCAGCGCGCGACGGCGGCGGAGTTCGAGGCGCCGGCCACCCCCCTCGAGCGCTATCTCGAGTCCCAGTGGTGTCGCGTGCTCGGGGTGCGGCGGGTCGGTCGCGACGAGCGTTTCTTCGACCTCGGTGGCAACTCGATCCAGGCCGCGGTCTTGATCAACGCGTTGCAGCGGGAGCTCGGCGAGATCCTCCACGTCACCGCCCTGTTCCGGGCCCAGACGCTCCGCGATCTCGTGGCCTTTCTCGACACCGAGTATCCCGAGGCCACCCGGCGGCTGCGACGGCGGCTGGGAGAGGACGCTCCGGCGACGCCGGAGCTGTCGGCCCACGAGGACGGCGTCGGTGCCTTCGACGTCCTCGCCCTGCGCCGCCGGATCGCTCAGGCGCTCGAGCGGCGCCGCGCGGCGCACCCCCAGCCGGGTCGCGAGGCGCCGCCCCGGCGGCTGCCGCCGGCGCTGTTCATCCTCTCTCCACCCCGCTCCGGATCGACCCTGCTGCGCGTGATGCTGGCCGGTCATTCGCGTCTCTTCTCGCCACCGGAGCTCGAGCTGCTCGGCTACCGCACGCTGGGCGAGCGTCGCGACGACCTCACCGGGCCCCACAGCTTCGCCCGCGAGGGTCTGCTGCGCGCGGTCATGGAGCTCGAGGGCTGCGACGCCGACCAAGCGCAACGTTTTCTCGCCGCGCTCGAGGACCGGGACCGTCCGATCGCCGAGGCCTACGCCTACCTGGCGGAAGCCAGCGGCCGCATGGTGGTCGACAAGACCTCGACCTACGCCCTCGAGCCGGCGGCCCTGGCCCAGGCCGAGGAGCTCTTCGAAGACGCTCGGTACATCCAGCTCGTGCGCCATCCCTGCGCCACCATCAAGTCCTACGTCGACGTGCGTCTCGACCAGTTCCTGCGTATCGACAACCCCTACTCCGCCCGCCAGCAGGCGGAGCTCCTGTGGACGATCGGTCACCAGAACATCGAGCGCTTCTTCGCGCTGATTCCCGCCGAGCGCCGTCGGACGGTGCGCTTCGAGACGCTGGTCGAGGATCCTCAGGGGACCTCGGAGGAGCTCTGCCGCTGGCTCGGGATCGCACCCGAGGCCGCCATGCTGCAGCCTTACGAGGGTGCCCGCATGACCGACGGCCTCTACGCCCAATCGCGCATGCACGGCGACCCCAAGTTCCACCAGCACGACGGCATCGATCGTCGGGTCGCGGACTCCTGGCGGGGCCACTACCGCGTCGAAGACCTGGCGCCGGTCACCCGCTCCCTGGCCCTGGCGCTGGGATATGCGCCAACCCCCGAAGACGACACCGCCCCGGCCACGCCGGAGCATCTACCGGCCGCCGGGGACGAGGAGATTCGGCTCTCCTTCGCCCAGGAGCGCCTGTGGCTCATCGATCAGATCGAGCCGGGTAGCGCCGCGTACCACATCCCGTCGGCGGTCCGCCTCGAAGGTCCCCTCGACGCGGCGGCCCTCGAACGGGCCGTGGCCGGGGTGATCGAGCGCCATGCGTTGCTCCGCACCGCCTACGGCATCCGCGAGGGCCGGCCCCTCGCCGAGGTCCGGGACGGGGTCCGTTGCGAGCTGCGGCGGATCGATCTCTCGGGTCTCGACGCGGCCACCCGCCAGCGGACCGTGGATCGGCTCGCCGAGCGCGAGGCGCTTCGCGTCTTCGACCTCGCTCGGCCCCCGCTGCTGCGCACGACCCTGCTACGGCTCGCCCCCGAAGAAGCGCTGCTGCTGGTGACCCTGCA
>JAGQSE010000358.1:0-234 GCA_020439725.1 Acidobacteriota bacterium | reverse complement strand
GGCAGCGCCGCCAGCTCGCCGAGGGGATCGAGCCTCTGCTGAGCTACTGGCGCCACCGCCTTGGCCACCGCCAGCTGGTGCTCGAGCTGCCCACCGACCGGCCGCGACCGGTGGAACCCTCGAGCCAGGGCGGTGAGGTGCCGCTGCGCATCCCGGCGGAGGTCGTCGAGGGGCTCGCGATGCGTGGGCGAGAGCACGGCGCCACGCTCTTCATGGTCGCGGCGACGGCGCTCC
>JAGQSE010000357.1 GCA_020439725.1 Acidobacteriota bacterium | reverse complement strand
CCTTCGAGGACAAGGGCTCGTGGTCCTACATCGGCACCGACTGTCTCGACATCCCGCGGGACAGCCCGACGATGAACTTCGGCTGGCTCGACCAGGGGGTGGTACTGCACGAGTTCGGTCACGCCATCGGTCTGATCCACGAGCACCAGAACCCCCTCGGTGGGATCCGCTGGAACCGCCAGCAGGTGATCCGGGACCTCAGCGGTGCGCCCAACTTCTGGGACCTCGACACCATCGAGCACAACATGTTCGAGACCTACGACCGCGACCAGATCAACGGCACCCGGCTCGACGCCGAGTCGGTCATGCTCTACGCCATCCCTGACAGCTGGACCGCCGACGACTTCCACTCGGTGTCCAACGACGCGCTGTCGGCCACCGACAAGAGCTTCATCGGTTCCGAGGTCAACTATCCCTTCCCCGAGGACGTGGAGGAGGTGCCCGAGGTCCCGGTCACGCGGGTGCAGCACGTCGAGGCGGAGATCACGGTGCCCGGGGAGCAGGACCTCTACACCTTTGTCGTCGACCGGGCCGCGCTCTACACGGTGGAAACCGGCGGTGCCACCGACGTCGTGCTCGCGGTCTTCGGCCCCGACAGCAAGACGCGGTTGGTGGGAGAGAACGACGACGGCGGCGAGGGCCACAACGCGCGCTTCAGCGGTCGGCTCGAGCCCGGCCGCTACTACGTCCAGGTTCGGCACTTCGACCGCGGCGGCGGCGTGGGTGCCTACAGTCTGCGCGTGCTGGTTTGAGGCCGAGGCTCGGCTGGGACCGGGCTCAGCGGTAGGTGCGATCGCCGAGTCGGATCCAGCCACCGGGATCCTCGCCCCGGGGGTCGTGGTGGGTCCAGTGGACCACACCGCCGCGGTCGTTCCATTCGTAGCGTCCGAGGACCTGGACGTGGTCGCCGGCGGCGAGGGGTACGCGCGGCGCGAGATCGATGTTGTGGCTCACCAGCAGCGTGTGGCCACCGGGTAGGCGCAGGATGAAGCGCTGATGCCGCGAGCCCTCGAGGTCGTCGGCGAGGGTTCGCTCGACCTCGCCCTCGACCGCCACGGGGAGGTCGTGGGCCCGCTCGCGGTAGGCCTCGAGGATGATGGCCTCGCCGCTGTCGTGCTTCGCCTCGGGCGGCGGCGCCGAGACCCCCAGCCGATGCGCCAGCAGGGCACCGCCGGCCAGCAGCAGGATCAGCGCGACGACGGCGCGCGAGCCCTTGCGTGGTGGCGGCTCGGGCTCCGCCGGCCGCGGACGCCGCCAGGTCATGCGTTCCGCGCCTCGAGAATCATCGCTTCGAGCCGGTCGAGGCCCTCGCGGACGATCTCGATCTCCGGACCGAACGAAAGCCGCACATGCTGGTGGAAGCGCGAGCGGTGACGCGCACGCCGCTGCCCCGGGTTGACGTCGAAGAACACCCCGGGGACCGAGATCACCTTGTGCTCGAGGGCGGCGCGGAAGAAGTCCATGCCGTCGGCGAGGCTTTCGGGGAGGCCGCGCAGGTTGACCCAGCAGTAGAAGGTGCCGTCGGGGGGGCGATCGATACCCAGGCCCATGGCCGCGGCGCGCTCGAGCATCAGGTCGCGCTTGACGCGGAAGGTCCGGCGGACCGCCTCGGTCTCCTGCCGGACGCGCGCCGGCTCGAGGAGGTCGAGGGCGGCGCGCTGCAAGGGCTTGGAGCCGCCACCGTCGAGGAAGGAGCCCGCCGAGGCCATGGCATCGACCACCGCCTTGGGGCCCACCGCCCAGGTGACCCGCCAGCCCGGATAGCGCCAGTTTTTGGTCAGCCCGTCGAAGAAGACCACCGGATCCTGGTCGACGTCCTCGACGTACCGCGCCGCGCTCAGCATCTCGTCCTCGCCGGTCCAGACGTAGTGCGAGTAGAACTCGTCGAGGAGCAGGGTGCAGTCGAGGGACCGGGCCACGGCCACCCACTCCTCGAGCTCACGCCCCGCGACGGCACGGCCGGTGGGGTTGCACGGATTCGACAACAGCACCGCCGACAACCCGCGGCCGAGGATCTCGCGCCGTAGCTGCTCCGCCGAGAAGGCGTAGCCCTGGCTGTCGTCGAGCAGGATGGGGATCGGCGAGAACAGCCGAAAGATGTCGAGAAGCTCTTCATAGGCGGTGTAGTCGGGCAGGAAATGCCCCAGGTTCACCTGTCCCAGCGCCGCCGCGGCACGGGTCAGGGCCGCGCGCCCGCCGCCGGAGACGCAGACGTTCTCGGCGCTGTAGCGCGACGGCATGCCGCGCCGATAGAGGTCGTTGTACAACCCGGCCACCGCTTCGCGCAGCTCCCACAGGCCCGCCACCGGCGCGTACTCGTGATCGTCAGGAGCGATGACCACGGCCTCGGCGCGCGGCGGGGCACCGGGGAGCGGTCCGGTCTCCGGCTGTCCCTGGCCGAGGTTGCACCATTCGCCGGGAGCGCCGGGAAAGCCGCGCCGGCCGGCCTCCGCAGTGACATAGATGACGCCGGTGCGGGGTACTCGCCGGAAGGCCGCGAGACTGTCGGCCCCGAGGCTCCGGGTGCTCGGGGAGCGGAGCGATGCCGAGGCCGCCGGCTCAGTCACGGCCCAGGAGCTCCCGGGCCACGGCGAGGGCGTTGACCGCCCCGCCGCGGGTCAGGTTGTCCATCACGCCCCACAGCCAATAGCCACCGGACGCAGCGTCGCCGGATCGGACCTCGCCGACCAGGACCTCGTCGCGGGCGGCGGAGTCGATGGGGCCCAGGAGCTCCTCCTCGTCGGCGGCCGCCAGGTGCGGCGCGTCGGCGAGGGCCTCACGGATGGCTTCGGCACCCGGATCGGTCGTGAAGCGCAGGTAGACGCTGGCTGCCGTGCCGTGGAAGAAACCGCCCTGGAGCGCCTCGACGGCGACCCGCGCAGTCCCACCCAGCAGGCTCGCCACCACCGGAGCCAGGTGTGCCACAGGGCGCCGGGCGGGCAACAGGTTGAAGGCCAGCTGGCGGCGAAAGATCTCGTTGTCCGGGGGATCGGCGAAGGCGAGAATCCGGCGGGTCTGATCGAACAGCTCGTCGATCCCGGCCTGGTCGTGCATCGAGGCCGGTTGGATCAGCGTCACGACGGCGTCCTCGAGCCCGAGATCGACGAGAGGGTGGAGCAGGAGCGCGGCCATGACGGCCCCGGGATGGGGGCTCAGGACTCGGCGCTCGCCGGCGGTGCGGGCGAGATTGATGCCGGCCACCACCGGCGGCGCGTCCGCGGGGCTCGCGTCGGGGCAGAGGAGCACCGCCGCCACACCCTCCGGGAGCGCGTCGAGCGCGCGCCGGTTGTCCGCCAGCGGCCCACAGAAGAAGACCAGATCGACGCCGTCGAAGGCCTCG
>JAGQSE010000356.1:13609-16416 GCA_020439725.1 Acidobacteriota bacterium | reverse complement strand
CGACCCGACGTGGGCGGCCGCGCCGCTCTGCAGCACCGCGCGCCGGAACAACCCTCGGGCGGCCGGTGCGGCGAGCAGCGCCCCGAGGCTCATAGCGCCCGCGGACTCACCGAAGACCGTGACGTTGGCGGGATCGCCGCCAAAGCTCTCGGCGTTGTCGCGGACCCACGCCAGGGCGGCGAGCTGGTCGCGCAGCCCGAGGTTCGTCGCCGCGCCACAGTCCGGATCGGCGCCGAGCCCCACCGGGTCGAGGAACCCGAAGGCACCCAGGCGGTAGTTGAAGGTCACCACCACCACGTCGCCGCGCCGCGCCAGCTGCCGGCCGTCGTAGAGGAACGTCGAGCCCGAGCCGAGGATGAAGGCGCCGCCGTGGAAGAAGACCATCACCGGGCGTTTCTGGGGCCCGGGGCCCGGGGTCCAGACGTTGAGATAGAGGCAGTCCTCCGCCTGCCGGCCGGCGACGCGTCGCAGCAGCGGTCCGATGAAGCCCGAAAGCAGGTGGTGCTGGGGCGCCACGGGCCCCGCGTCGAAGGCTCCGCGCACCCCGCTCCACGACGCCGGCGGCCGCGGCGGCGCGAAGCGCAGACGGCCCACCGGCGGCTCGGCGTAGGGGATGCCCAGGAACGAGTGAATCCCGCCCTTCTCGGCGCCGCGGACCCGTCCGCAGGTGGTCTCGAAGATCATTCCGGTCTTTCGCGCCGGGCTCGGCCGGCAGCCCTGGGCAGAGGGGCTCGGCGGACGCGGTCGGTGGCTCTCGGCGGTGGGTACATGGGCGGGGTCCGGCTAGGCACGATACCATCCGGCAGCGCCGTTCCAGGCGGGATCCTCTCGGACTCGACGGCTGCCGGCAACGGGGCGGCTTCGCCAATCCACCCCCGGCGGCAGCAGCGTAGGAGAGGCTGGAATGAACAACGTCTCGAGGAGGAATTTCATGACCCCGTCGACCCGTAGCTCGATGTTTCCCTGGTTGCTCACCTTGGTCCTCGCCGTGGGGGTGGCCTGCAGCGTCGCCGGTGGTGCACCGCAGGCCGACGAGAAGGCCGTGGACGGTCCCGCCCTGACCGGGTTGCCGGCGGACCCGCCGGACGATCAGATCGGCCGGGTCGAGAAGACCGACGCCGAGTGGCGCAAGATCCTGACCCCGGAGCAGTACTACATCACTCGCCAGCAGGGCACCGAGCGCGCCTTCACCGGCCGGTACTGGGACAACCACGAGGACGGCGTCTACTACTGCGTGGTCTGCGGCCTGTCGCTCTTCGACTCGAAGACCAAGTTCGAGTCGGGCACCGGTTGGCCCAGCTTCTGGGATCCGATCAAGCCGAGCCACGTCGCCAGCGAATCCGACGACAGCCTGGGGATGCAACGCACCGAGGTCCACTGCCCGCGCTGCGGCGCCCACCTGGGCCACGTCTTTCCCGACGGCCCGAAGCCGACCGGGCTCCGCTACTGCATCGATTCCGCCTCCCTCATCTTCCGTCCGCGGGGCGAAACCGAGGGGCACTGAGCCGCCGGGTGCCCGCGAGACCGTGGGCGGCTCCTCCCGGAGCGGTGGGGATAGACTCGGCGCCGTGGCTGCCGGCAGGAAGTCCCCACCCCCACCGCCGGATCCCGATCAGGGGCTCTGGCAGGGCCGCTCCATCGCCCGGCGCGTCGAGTCGCCGGACGGCATGGTCATCCTGGTCGGACGCACCGCCGCCGACAACGACGTGTTGAGCTTGCGGCTCGCCTCGCCGCGGGACTTCTGGTTCCACGTCGCCGGCGAGCCGGGCTCCCATGTCGTGGTGCGCAACCCCGACAACCTCGACCGCCTGCCCCGCGACACGCAACAGCTGGCCGCGGCGCTGGCGGCGGGGTATTCGAAGGCGCGACGGGGTGGACGGGTGGCGGTCCACATGAGCCGCTGCAGCGAGGTCGGCAAGCCCCGGGGCCTGCCACCGGGAAAGGTGACGCTGCGTCGGTTCTCGACGGTGCAGGCCAGTCCGCAACGGATCGGCGGCGACTCGGAGAGCTGAGGCTCGGAAGGCCGGAACGACGACGCCCCGGCGCTGGGCCGGGGCGGTCTCGGGGGGTAGGCGGCGGCGCGACTTGGTGTCGCGGCGCCGGAAGCGAGGTGGCTGGGGCTCAGGGGAGGCCGTGGCCCGAGTCGCCCTCCGCCATGCCGTCCTTCATCCCGTCGTCTTTCATCCCATCGTCCTTCATTCCGTCGTCTTTCATCATGTCGTCCTTCATCATCTCGCCCGAGTCCTTGTCCTCGACACGGGTCCACTGAGTGGTCCGGCCGAGCAGCGAGAATCCGATGTAGCCGCGGACGTTGAGCGTCTCCCCGTCGAGCTTCATGATGCACTTGTAGGTCTTGCCGTTCTCCGGGTCGTAGATCGTCCCGCCGTTCCACTCGCCGCCGTCGAAGTTGAAGCCCTTGAGCAGCTTGAGACCGAGGATCGGCTGGTCACGCTTGCTCTTGTCCGGATTGTTGCGGTCGACCTTGGGCTTGCCCGCCAGGCCCCCGGGCTCGTCGGCGGGGTAGTTGGGCTTCAAGAGCCAGATGATCTCTCCGAAGTACTTGCCGCCGTCCTTGTAGATCTTGACGTGCGAGTACCCCTTGTCCGTCTCCGCGGTCTTCCAGACGCCGAGGATGTCGTCGGCCTTCTGTGCCTGCACCGCCGTTGCGCTGCCCAGCATCAGGAACACGGCGAGCACCAGCAGGATCCCTTGTCTCATGGTCGAAGCCCTCCCTTGGGGGTTGCTCGAGATTGTGAAGAACGATCCGGAGTGCGCAGGATAGCAGTCCCTCCGCCGGAGCGTCGAGG
>JAGQSE010000356.1:3491-13568 GCA_020439725.1 Acidobacteriota bacterium | reverse complement strand
GCGGTCTGACGGGCCAGCCCGTCGAAGCCCCGGGGTGGTAGCCTTGCCGCCAGCCTTCGTTGCTTCGCACGTGCTGCCCGGATCAGGAGGGTCGATGTCGTGAGCGACTCGAGATCGAAACCGCCACCGGTTGCGCTCCTTTGTTGGTTCCTCGTCAGCTGGCTCGCTCCGGCGACGCTCTACGCCGGCGACGGCTCCGAGTACACCGTCTATCCCCAGCCGGTGGAGAGCCCCCAGCACACGACGCCGGCGCCACCCGCCGACGCCCGGTCGACGGTGGTGGAGCCCGCCGACACGGTGGCATCGCCCCTCGGCTGGCATGACACCGACGGTGTCGCCGGTGCCGAAAGCACGCTGCTCGAAGGCAACAACGTCCGCCTGTTCACCGCCGAGACCCCGCCGCTCCCGGCGGTCGATTGCGGCCCGATGCTGTCCTGCGATTTTCCCCTCGACCTGTCCGAGGCGCCCGTCACCTACACGGCCGCCTCGCAAACCAACGTCTTTTACTGGCTCAACCTCTTCCACGACGTGACCTTCCGCCATGGCTTCGACACCGCCGCGGGGAACTTCCAGGTCAACACCTATGGCGGCGGCGGGGTGGGTGGTGATCGTCTCGAGACCCGTCTGCGCTACGACGTCAGCTGTGGCAGCACGGTGTCGATCCCGCCGGACGGCGCCTCCGGTGGGGTGATCGTCTCGCCGTGCACCGTCGGTGGCACGACCCGCGACACCGCCCTCGACTCGACGGCGGTCCTGCACCTGGCGGCCCACGGTCTCGCGGAAAGGCTGGTCGGCGGTCCGGGCAACGTGGCCTGTCTCGGACACGTGCAATCGCCCCGGGAGGGTTGGGCCGATTGGCTGGGCCTCCTCTTCACGATCGAGACCGGGGATACCGGGACCGACCCCCGGCCCTACGCCACCTGGTTCATCGGCCAGCCGGCGGGTGGCAACGGGGTCCGGGGGCTGCCCTACAGCACCGATCCGGCGATCAACGACTGGACCTACGAGACCATTTTCGGCAGCGCCGATCCCTTCGCCATCGGCGCCGTGTGGGCCGAGGCGCTGTGGCGAGCGACGTGGGCTCTGATCGACCTGCACGGCTTCGACCCGGATCTGGCCAACGCGGCGGGTGGCGCCGGCAACCAGCGAATCCTGTCCTACGCCATCGAGGGGATGAAGCTCGGCCCTTGCCTGCCGACCTTCCTCGATGCCCGCGACGCCCTCCTCGCCGCCGCCACGACCGCCGATGCCAACGACGTCTGCCCACTGTGGAACGCCTTCGCCGTCATGGGCCTGGGCACCGACGCGACGTCGGTCGGCCCCGGCTCGACCCAGGTCACCAACGGCTTCGCGGTCCCCGCGGAGTGCTCGGCCCTGACCTCGCTCTTCACCGACGGCTTCGAGTCGGGCGGCTGCGGCGGCTGGACCTCGGTGTTTCCGGGGTGCTGAGGGCGGACGGCGAGAGCTCCGTCACCGACGGACCCGGCGGACATCCGTCCGCGAGAAGTCGTCACCCTTGAAGAGAAGCGCCTCGTCGCGCGTCCGCGCCAGCGCGTAGGCGAAGCAATCGCCATAGTTGAGACCCGCCGGATGCCGCCCGCGGCCAAACCGCAGGAAGGCCCGCCGTGCCTCGAGAGCTTGCTCGTGATCCACCGGTACCAGCTCGACGCCGGCCTCGGCGATCCACAGGTCGAGGGCACGGAGCCCCGGCTCGCCGAAGCGTGAGCCGACCACCATCGACGCCTCGACGAAGCTGGCCACGGACATCGAGAGGGTTACAGCGGTTTCGAGGGCGGCGTGGAAGGCCCGGCGCTCGGGTTCGTCCTGGAGGATCGCGACGACGGCGGAGGTGTCGACGACCATCAGTGGAGGAGCCCGTCGGGGCCGTAGCCGAGAATCTCGTCCTCGCTGCGCTGGTCGAGGCGGGGGAGCGCCGCGCAGCGGAGCGCGATCCGGTCGAGGCGATCCGCCAGACGCTCGCCGGCCCGTTCTTTCCGCAGCCGCTCGAGGCGCTCGCCGACGGCTCTCTCGATGGCCTCGCCGGGGCTTTCGCCGGTCAGCTCGACCAGCGCCTGGACCAGGAGGTCCCCCGCCATGGCGTCGCTCCGGCCCTGGGTCGCCACCGGCTCGGCCACCGTGGATCCGCCGCCCGTCCCGGGGCGGTGTGGGTAGGAGAGGTCCCCCCGGAGCTGTGCCTCGACGGCTTCGCGAACCAGCTGCGCCATGCTCACCGAACGGCGCTCCGCCTCCTTCTTCAAGGCGGTGTGCTGCGCTCGCTCGAGGTAGATCTGGGTGCGGATCTCGGAAAGAGCCATGGGTGCCCTCCTCTCGTGTGCTGTATACAGCATAATGCCCTCGAGCCTGACAAGGCAAACTCGAGGGCATCTCGCAGAGGACGCCGCCGGGAGGCGAGGTCGGCTAGAAGCGCACGCGGTACGTCGCCACCAGGTTCCGCTTGGGTGCCGGCCGGAAGAAGCTGGCGTTCGAGAACTCGGCGTAGAGCTCGTCGGTGAGGTTGTCGACCACCAGCGAGAGCGAGTGCTCCTGACGACCGATCTCGAACAGGCGGGCACCGGCAGCGAGGGTGTGGACGGTGAAGGCCGGGAGCGTCTCACCGACCAACGGCGGCGGCTCCCCTGGATCGAAGCGGGCGTCTTCCTCGCCGTTGTGACGCACGCGGTACTCGACCCAGAAGCGACCCGCAGGGGGCTGCCAGCGGACCCAGCCGTTGATCTTGGTCGAGAAGAGGTCCTCGACCGGCACCGCCGACTGGCCGACCCGTCGGGCGGACAGGTGGGTGTAGTTGGCGCCGAAGACCCAACCGTTGGTCGAGCGGTAGCCCAGCGTGCCCTCGAAACCCTCATAGCGCAGCCGGTCGACGTTCCGCTGCTGGACGACGGCCTGGACTCCCGCCTGATCGATCTCCTGCTGCACGTCCGCCGGCAGCGCGGCGATCTCCTCGGGCGTCAGGAACGCCTGGATGATGCCGTCGGTGATCTCGTTGCGGAAGTAGTTCACCTCCATGTAGGCGTTGCGCCGCTGGTACTTGAGGCCCAGGTCGTAGTTCTCGCTCTCCTCGGAGGTCAGGTCGGGATTGAGGATCTGATAGCCGGCGCCTTCCGGGGTCAGGCCGTTGAACAACCGCTCGATGATGTTCGGTGTGCGGAAGGCGGTGCCCCAACCGCCCACCAGGTGCAGGTAGGGCTTGAGGCGATAGAGGAAGTTGACCGCGCCGACCACCTTGTCGTCGCTGAAGTCGAGGCCGGCGGTGTCGAAGCCCTCGGTGGGCTTGGCGCTGGTGTCGACGCGCTGGTAGCGGGCGCCGAGGGTCAGCTTGAGGCGGTCGCCGGCGAAGATCTCGTCCTGGACGAAGACGCCCCAATCGGTGTTCTCGGCGTTGGGCGCGTTGGGTACGTCGTCCGTCGACACGTCCTCCACCGCGAAGGGCGGGAAGGGGAAGCGGATCGTCGTCGTGGTCACCGAGCTGTCGGTGTTGAACGAGTCCACCGAGGTGTAGTCGAGCCCGTAGGTCACCAGGTGGTTGGGGCCGGCGAGCTTGACCACCTCGGTGCGCAATCCCACCGTGTCGAGATCGGTGAAGTTGTTGGTGTCGGCGGAGACGCCCGAGTCCGGGGCTCCGGGAAAGATCGGGCCGATGTTGATCTCGATCTGGTTGACCAGCCGCCGCTCGTTGCTCTGGTAGTAGACCTGGGCGTCGATGGAGTCGGCGAGCACCGAGTCGACGGCCGACCCGAGCCACTGCAGGCTCAAGCGGTCGAAGTCCTGGAAGGGGTAGAGGATGCGGATGCGGAACGAGTCGTCCTCGCCGATCAGCGTCGGATCGACAAAGCCGAAGCCCGTCTGGCCGGCGCGATAGCGGTTGAAGCGCAACGCCAGGCTATGGCTGTCGGAGGGCCAGAAGCCGAGAAAGCCCGAGAGCGAGTCGTCGTCGACGCTGCTGTCGAGCACCGTCACCTCGTCGTCGAGCTTGATGTTGCCGAAGCGTCCGGTCGGGGCCTCGTAGTCGGAGGTGTTGCGGATCGCGCCGCCCAAACCGAAGGCGAAGCGGTTGGTACGCTGGGAGACGCTCGCCTGGGCTCGCCGCTGCTCGTCGGCGGTGCCGGCGCGCAGGCTCACCGAGCCGGTCAGGTGATGGCCGTCGGTGAGCTGCGGGATCCGCGTCACCAGGTTGAGGACGCCGCCGATGGCGTCGCTGCCGTAGAGCACCGAGGCCGGGCCGCGGACCACCTCGACCCGTTCGACGGCGTCGAGGTCGACGAGCCCCGAGATCTCGCCGAAGTCGGTCTGCCGGCGCGGGTTGTTGAGCCGCAGCCCGTTCTCGAGGAAAAGCACCCGCAGACCACGTTGCCCGCGGATGATCGGCCGCGCCTGGTTGGGACCGACGCCGTTGACGTCGACCCCGGTCTGGTTGCGCAGCAGGTCCGCGGCGTTGTTGGGCGCCTGGCGCTCGATCTCGTCGCTACCGATGACGGTCACCGGCGTGGCGATCTCGAAGGCATCGGTCTCGGTGCCGGTGGCGGTGACGGTCACCGTGGCGAAGAAGGAGCGATCTTCCGGCGGCTCGGCCTGTCGTCCCTCGTCGGTCTCGTCGGTGTCTTTCGTGGCGCCGCCCGTCTCGGCGTCGGCGGCCACGGCAGCGTCACCCGAAGTCCCGCCGGAGACCGCCTCGTTCGTGGTGGACGGAGTCTCCGCGCTCTGGGCTTGGACGGCGGCCGGGGAAAGGAAGAGAAGGACCCACGCGGTGAGGAGCACCGGCGGGACGGCCCGCGCTGAGCGCACGAAGCCTGAAGGAAGAGAGATCCGCATGCCACACATGTTCCGTTCTCCCACGGCAGGGTCCCTTCAGGGTGACCGTGCCGGTCGTCGCTGTTGTCGATGTCGCGGGGGGGAGGCTTCCAGCTCCTCGAAAGACCGCTTGCGGGCCCTTCCGGCGAAGCTCGGAACATCGCGGACCGAGCGCCGGCCGGCGCTGCTCCGAGGGGGATACCGCTCGGGAACCGCCGCAGGGCCAGACTGTCTGAACAAGCGGATGATAGCGCGGATCGACGGCCTTGTCGAAGATTATTGAGAAGAAGTCTCGATTAGCTCCGGCGTCGCCGAGGGCATGTCGTCGTCGCGCGGCGCCGTTCCCGACGGGCCTCCCACCCAGGGTATTTCTCTCGTTTCGTCGGTGCTCGGACAGCCCAAGCCTCGCCGAACCGACGGTCCGCTGCATCGCCGCGGGAGATCGAGACGGGTGGGGAGATGGGGCGGGGGAGGTCGAGGGCCAGGGCTATGGCGGGCGTGGATTCACCGGCCGAGATCCGGAGTTGGACCCATGGACCTTCGGCGGCTACGAGCTCGGGAGATCGACGGCGCCCGGACCGGCGCGGGGGCTCCGCGCGCGGTCCGGACAACGGAGCGTCAGCTGCGACCGGAGGGGTTGGACTGGCAGTGACAGGTGCCGCCGACGCAGTATCCCGCCCAGTAGCCCTTGGAGACGCAGGTCAGGTAGCACTGGTTGGGCTGGCAGCTGGCGGCCAGGACGTCGTCGAACGAGGAGACGTCGGCCGGTGGGGCGCTGAGCTGCGTCATCGGGCCCGCAGCGACGACCGCGGCGTGGACGGTCTCGCCGGCAGCCGGGGCGAGGGGGGCCGGCGAGGTACCGGCGGTCAAGGCGAGGACGGCCGCGAAGAGCAGGGTGAGGGCGAGGGTCCGGGTCATGGCGATCTCCTCCATCCAAGAGATTGACGACGTCGAGACTTTTGCCGGCGAGGCGCCGGAGCCTCGGCATATCGTCGATTGAGAATGTCAGTCTATACGACGTCAATCGGCGGAGCGCCATCCGCTCTGGCCTGCGCGCTTCGCCGGATCTCTCGTTCGACGGTAGATTCACAAATTCGCTACGAGATTGTCTCACTTCTCAGCAGTTTCAACACATCCCTCCCGTACAGGGGGCCTTTCTCCCCTGCTTTGAATGCTCAAGCAATGACGTCCGGTCGTCGCCGCCGGCCGTCGGTTGGCGAGCATTCCTCGCTGCTTGCGTCGGCGCCGCGCCGCTGGACCCGCTAGAGCCTTCGCTCCTGCCGGGCAGCGGGGCGGCGTACTGTCATCCGGAGTCGTGCTGCCCGCCGCCGGCGGCCTTCCCGGTTCGTCAACTTCACGAGGGCCTTTCTGCGGTGGATCCCAGCGGTAGCTTTACCCGGGTGGAGCGTGATCGGTCTCACCGGCCGAGGGCGGCGAGCCTTTGTGCGCTCAAAGCGGAGCTGCGATGACCGGCCACCGCGTGCGTCCCGCCGCCGACTCTCCTCTGGAACCCTCGCTCACCCGCCGCCTCGAACACTGGTCCGAGGTTCACGGTGACAAGGTCCTCTACCGCTTTCTGGGTGGGGACGGCGAGGAGGTCTCGAGCCTCACCTATGGCGAGCTTCGCCATCGGTCGCAGGCTCTCGCGAGACGTCTCCTCGCCGAGGCTGCGCCGGGCGACCGGGCCCTGCTCCTCTTTCCCCCGGGCCTCGACTTCGTCGTCGCCTTCTTCGGCTGCCTGCTGGCGGGGGTGGTGGCGGTTCCGGCCTACCCACCGGGTTCGCGCAGGACCTTGCCCCGGGTCCGCTCCATCGCCGCGGACGCGCGCCCGCGGTTGGCGCTGACGGATCCCGCTCACCTCGAAAAGCTCGAGATCCTCGCCGGCCGGGCGCCGGAGCTCGAGGGCGTGGTGTGGCTGGCCCCGTCGGATCTGGGCGACGAGGCTGCCGAAGAACGGCCGCTGCCGGAGCCCTCCGCCGGCGACGTGGCCTTCCTGCAGTACACCTCGGGCTCCACCGCCGAGCCCAAGGGGGTGATGGTCACCCACGGCAACCTGGTGCACAACGAGGAGATGATCCGCCGCGCCTTCGGGCTCGCGGAGGAGTCGGTGATCGTCGGTTGGCTGCCCATGTACCACGACATGGGCTTGATCGGGAACGTTCTCCAGCCGCTCTACGCCGGCGGCACTTGCGTCCTGATGTCGCCGGTCGACTTCCTGCGCAAGCCGCTGCGCTGGCTCGAGGCCATCGCTCGCCATGGTGGCACCACCAGTGGCGCCCCCAATTTCGCCTACGAGCTGTGCGTCCGGCGGATCGAGGAGGACGAGCGCCGCGGTCTCGATCTCAGCACCTGGACCCTGGCGTACAACGGCGCCGAGCCGGTGCGCGCCGACACCCTCGACCGCTTTGCCCGCGCCTTCGCACCCTGCGGCTTCCGCCGCGAGGCGTTCTTCCCCTGTTACGGCCTCGCCGAGGGCACGCTCTTCGTCACCGGCGGTGACCTCGGGTCGCCACCGGCGGTTCTGACGACCGACGTCGCCGAGCTCGAGCAGGGGAGGGTTCGGGTCGGTCCTTCCCAGGGACCCACGGCGGAGGGCCGACGCCTGGTGGGGTGCGGTCACGCCTGGCTCGGGCAGACCGTGGCTGTCGCGGATCCCGCCACGGGGCGTCGCGTCGCCGAGGGCGACGTGGGGGAGATCTGGGTCGCCGGTCCGAGCGTCGCCGCCGGCTACTGGCGGCGCCCCGAGGTCACCGAAGAGACCTTCCACGCTCGGCTCGAGGGGGAGCCCGAGCTCGGCCCCTTCCTGCGAACCGGGGACCTGGGAGCGCTGATCGACGGCGAGCTTCTGGTCACCGGGCGGCTCAAGGACATGATCATCCTGCGGGGTCGCAACCGCTACCCGCAGGACCTCGAGCTCACCGCCGAGCGGTCCCACCCGGACCTCCGGGCCGGCTGCGGCGCCGCCTTCTCCGTCGAGGTCGACGGCGAGGAGCAGCTGGTCATCGCCCAGGAGCTCGACCGTCGCGCCGGCGACGACCACCGTCAGATCTTCGACGCGATCCGGGGCGCGCTGGCCCGTGAGCACGAGGTGACGCCCTGGGACGTGGTGTTGCTCAAGTGGGGCACGGTGCCCAAGACCTCGAGCGGCAAGATCCAGCGGCAGCCCTGTCGCCGCGCCTATCTCGACGGCACCCTCGAGGTGGTGGCCCAGAGCACCCTGGCGGCGGCACCGGTGGCCCGCGAGAGCGAGGAGCTCGACAAGGACGCCCTCCTCGCCCAGGCGCCCGACGATCGCCGGCGGACCCTCGAGACCTCGCTCCGTCATCGCCTGGCGCGGATCCTGCGGCTGGCGCCGGCGGAGCTCGACGGGAACCGCCCGCTGGTGGCGTTGGGGCTCGACTCGCTGGCGGCGGTCGAGCTCCAGCACGCCCTCGAGGAGGAGTTGGGGACCGCCGTCCCCATGAGCCGGCTGCTCGAAGACCTGTCCCTCGACGGTCTCGCGGGGCTCCTGGCCGACGGTCTCGACGGCACCGGCGACGCCCTCGAGGACTCGCCCGCCGCGCGCTGGCTGCGCGGTGAAGCAGCGGAACGGGACGAGCCCACCTGGAACCTGTCCGAGGGCCAGCGAGCCCTGTGGGCGATCCAGCGCACCGATCCTGCGAGCGCGGCCTACCTGCTGCGGGCGGCGGCTCGCCTCGACGGGGAGGTCGACGCCGGAGCCCTGGGACGCGCCTTCCTCGGTCTCGTCGAACGTCACGAGGTGCTCCGCACCGTCTTCCCGGCCGTCGGCGGCGTGCCACAGGCGAAGGCGCACCCGACACCGGCCGCCGCCCTCGACTACCGCGTCGAGGAGGTGCGGGGCCGTGGCCAGGACGAGCTCCTCGAGGAGATGGACCGCGAGGCACGGCGCCCCATGGATCCGGCGACGGGACCCCTGGTGCGCGTCGTGCTCTACCGGCGGAGCGCCAGCGAGCACCGGTTGCTGATGGTCTTCCACCACCTGGTGGCCGACTTCTGGTCGGCGGCGTTGATGCTCGAGGAGCTCGGCTACCGCTACCGCCGTGAGCTCGGCGAGGACGTGCCGCTGCCGCCGGCGCCCGTGGTGCGCTACCGGGACTACGCCCGCTGGCAGCGCGAGCACCTCGATGCCGAGCGTCTCGAATCGCTGCTCGGCTACTGGCGCGACGCCTTGCCGTCTCCGCTGCCGGTGCTCTACCTGCACGCCGATCGGCCCCGGCCGCCGGTGCTCTCGGATGCCGGCGGGCGCGTCGGCGGCGCCCTCGGTGCCGAGCTCACGGAGCGCCTCGAGGAGCTGGCCCGGCGCTCGGCCACCACCCTCTTCGTCGTGCTGCTCGGTCTCTGGACCTCGCTGCTGCACCGCCTCTCGGGGCAGGCCCACGTCCTCGTCGGCACTCCCACCGCGGGCCGCGACGCCCCGGAGCTGGCGGACGTCCTCGGCTATTTCGTCAACCCGGTGGTGCTGGCCGGCGACTTCACCGATCGTCCTTCCTTCGCCCGTGTCGTCAAGCGGTTGCGCCGCACCGCCCTCGAGGCCTTCGCCCACGGCGACCTGCCCTTCGCGCGGCTGGCGGAGCGTCTGCAGCCGGCGCGCGACCCGAGCCGGTCCCCGGTCTTCCAGGTGCTGTTCACGCTGCAACAGAGCCACCGTCCCGAGCTCGCGCCGCTGGCCCCCTTCGTCCTCGGCGTCGACGGCGCGCGGTTGCCCTTGGGGCCGTTGCTGCTGCGCCGGCTCGAGCTCCCCGAGCAGCCCGCCCAGATGGACCTGTCGCTGGTCGCCGCCCGCGCCGACGACGGCATCGGGCTGTCGCTGGTCTACAGCCGTGACCTGTTCGAGGAAGCCACCGCCGAGCACCTGCTGCGACGCCTCGAAACCCTCGCCAAGGCCGCCGTCGAGTCGCCGGAGCTGCCTCTCCTGCGTCTGCCCTTGCTCGCCGAGCCGCAGCGGCTCCAGCTCCTCGTCGAGTGGAATCGGACCGCGGAGCCCTTCGTCGAGCCGGCCCTCGTCCATCGCCTCTTCGAGGATTCGGTGGACCGCTTCGGCAGCCGCCCGGCGATCCACTTCCGCGGCGAGACCCTGTCCTACGGCGAGCTCGAGCGACGCGCCAACCGCCTGGCCCACCACCTGCTCGGTCTCGGTATCGAGGTCGAGACGCCGGTGGCGGTGTTGCTGCCCCGGGGCCTCGGCATCCCCGTCGCGCTGCTCGGCGTGCTCAAAGCGCGCGGCGCCTACGTGCCGCTCGATCCCGGCTA
>JAGQSE010000356.1:0-3445 GCA_020439725.1 Acidobacteriota bacterium | reverse complement strand
GGCGGAGCTCCTGCCGCGCCTCGCCGGCTATGGCGGCCGCGTGGCCTGCCTCGACCGCGACGCCGACCTGATCGAGGACCGGTCCTCGGCGCGACCACGGCACCAGCCGAGCGGCCAGAACCTGGCGTACACCATCTACACCTCGGGCTCCACCGGCAAGCCCAAGGGCGTCCAGGTGCCTCACCGCGGTCTGGTCAGCTTCCTCACCTCGATGGCCCGGCGGCCGGGGCTCGGGCCCCACGACGTGGTGGCCAGCGTCACCACGGTGTCCTTCGACATCTTCGCCCTCGAGCTCTTCCTGCCCCTGGCCGTCGGCGCGCGGGTGGACCTCGTGCCGCGGGAAGACTCCGCGGCGGGCAAGACTTTGGTCGCCAGCCTCGAGGCCAGCGGCGCCACCGTGATGCAGGCGACGCCGACCACCTGGCGGCTGCTCTTCGACGCCGGCTGGCGGGGCACGCCGGCCTTGAAGGCGCTGTGCGGCGGCGAGCCCCTGCCCCTCGACCTGGCCCGCCGGCTGGCGTCTTTCGCGACCTCGTCCTGGAACCTCTACGGGCCCACCGAGACGACGGTGTGGTCCGCGGTCCACCGCCTCGAGCTCGACGCCCATCGCGTACCGCTCGGGCGGCCCATCGCCAACACGCGGATCGTGCTCCTCGACCGGCATCTCGAGCCGGTGCCGGTGGGCTTCCCCGGGCAGATCTTCATCGGCGGCGCGGGCGTGGCGCGCGGTTATTGGGGCAAGCCGGCGCTGACCGCCGAGCGCTTCGTCCCCGACGGCACCGGCGGCGTCGACGAGGGCGTCGAGGCCGGATCGCGGCTCTACGCCACCGGCGACCTGGGGCGTATCGGCCGCGACGGTCTCCTCGAGTTCCTCGGTCGCCTCGACCACCAGGTCAAAGTCCGCGGCCACCGCATCGAGCTGGGCGAGATCGAGACGGTGCTCGTCGCGCACGCGGCGGTGCGCCAGGCGGTGGTTTCGACCTGGACCAGCCGCTCCGGCGACGACCGGCTGGTGGCCTACCTGGTGGTCGATGCGGAGCACCGGGGCGACGCCCAGCTCGAGCTGCCGCAGATCCGCCGCTACCTCGGCGGCACCTTGCCCGAGGCCTTCCTGCCGTCGGCGGTGGTGCTCCTCGACCGGCTGCCGCTGACCCCCAATGGCAAGGTGGACCGCAAGGCACTGCCCGAGCCCCGCAACGAGCCGAGCCATGGCACGGGGGCGACGCCGGCCTCGGGTCTCGAGCGGCGGGTGGCGGAGATCTGGCGCGAGGTCCTCGAGCTGCCGTCGGTGGGGCTCGACGAGAACTTCTTCGACCTCGGTGGACACTCGTTGTCCCTGGCGCGGGTCCACGACCGGCTGGTCGAGGAGACGGGCCGCGACCTGCCGATGGTCGAGCTCTTCCGTCACACGACGGTGCGCTCGCTGGCGCGCTTCCTGGGCGAGGCCGCCGGCGCGGGGGCCGACGCGGCGGGGCTGACGCTGACGGCTCCGGTGTCGCCGGCCGCTGCCCCCGCCTCCGGACCGGTGGCGGTGGTGGGGCTCGCCGGCCGTTTCCCCGGCGCTTCGAGCCCCGCCGAGTTGTGGCGGCGGATCGCCGCCGGCGAGGAGCTGCTGACCCGCTTCACCGACGAGGAGCTGCTCGCTGCCGGGGTCGACCCGGCGCTCCTCGAACGTGGCGACTACGTCAAGGTGGCCGGCTGGCTCGAGGGCGCCGACCTCTTCGACGCCGACTTCTTCGGCTTCCATCCGCGCGAGGCCGAGCTGATGGACCCGCAGCACCGGGTCTTCCTCGAGACCTGCTGGGAGGCCCTCGAGAACGCCGGCTACGACGCGCGCCGCGGCGGTGCCCTGGGCCCCGGACGGGTCGGCGTCTTCGCCAGCGCCGGCGTCCATACCTATATCCATCAGGCGGGTGTGGTCGACAGCGCGTCGACCGCGGCGCGGTACCAGATCTTCATCGGCAACGACAAAGACTTCGTGCCCACCCGGGTGGCCTACAAGCTGGGCCTCGAAGGGCCCGCCATCAACGTCCAGACCGCCTGCTCGAGCTCGCTGGTGGCACTGCACCTGGCCTGCCGCAGCCTGGCGGCGGGGGAGTGCGAGATGGCGCTGGTGGGTGGCGTGACCATCCGTACGCCGCTGGTCGAGGGCTATGTCTTCGAGGAAGGTGGCATCCCCTCGCCGGACGGCCATTGCCGCGCCTTCGACGCCGCGGCGGCCGGGACGGTGTTTGGCAGCGGGGCCGGGGTGGTGGTCCTGAAACCCTTGGAGCGTGCCCTGGCCGACGGCGACACGGTCCACGCCGTGGTCCTGGGCAGCGCCATCAACAACGACGGCGCCGGCAAGATCGGCTACACAGCGCCGAGCATCGAGGGCCAGGCCAAGGTCGTCGCCGAGGCGCTGGCGGCGGCGGGGGTGGGCGCCGAGACCATCGGCTATGTCGAAGCCCACGGCACCGGCACTTCCCTCGGCGACCCCATCGAGGTGGCGGCGCTCGATCAGGCTTTCCACGCCGCCGGCGCCCCGGTCGGCGAGCGCAGCTGCGCCCTGGGCTCGGTCAAGAGCAACCTCGGCCACCTCGACACCGCCGCTGGCGTCACCGGTCTGATCAAGGCGGTGGCGAGCCTCGAGCACCGGCAGCTCGCCCCGAGCCTGCACTTCGAGACCGCCAACCCCAAGCTCGGTCTCGACAAGACGCCCTTCTTCGTTCCCACGGCGCTGACGGAGTGGCCGGCACCGGACGGGACGCCACGGCGGGCCGGGGTGTCGTCCTTCGGCATCGGCGGCACCAACGCCCATGCGGTGCTCGAGGAGGCGCCACCGCTGCCCGCGACCTCCGCGGCGAGCCGGTGGCAGCTGCTGGTTCTGTCCGCTCGCGACGAGACGGCGCTGGGCGAGGCCGTCGAACGTCTCGCCGAGGCTCTCGAGACCGGTGAAGAAGCGCCGGACCTGGCCGATGTCGCCTACACGCTGTCGGTGGGGCGCCGGCCTTTCGAGCATCGGGCGATGGTGGTGACCGCCGCCGACGGGGCCTCGCGGGCTCTCCGCAGCGAAGGCACCGAGCCGCCCCGGCGCGGGCGCTCTGCCCCGGAGACGCCGCCGGTGGCCTTCCTGTTCCCGGGCCAGGGCGCCCAGCACATCGGGATGGCCCGCGATCTGTACGACTCGGAGCCCGAGTTCGCCCGGCACTTCGACGAGTGTGTGGCGGGCTTCGACGCCGAGCTGGGTACCGACCTGAAGGCGGCCATCTTCGACGGCAGCGCACGGGATCTCGAGCGCACCGACCGCACTCAGCCCGCGCTGTTCACCGTGCAGTACGCCCTGGCGAAACTGCTGGAGAGCTACGGCATCGTGCCGGCGGCCATGGCCGGGCACAGCATCGGCGAGTACGCCGCCGCGACCGTCGCGGGTGTCTTCGACCTCCCGACGGCCATCAAGGTCGTC
>JAGQSE010000355.1:2749-7056 GCA_020439725.1 Acidobacteriota bacterium | reverse complement strand
GGCGGGCTGTTTTACGACGATCTCAACGAGGGCGGCTTCGAGCGCTGTTTCGCTCTGACCCGAAGCGTCGGCGACCACTTCCTGCCGGCCTACCTGCCGATCGTCGAACGGCGCCGCGACCACGACTACGGCGAGCGCGAGCGAGCCTTCCAGCTGTACCGCCGCGGACGGTATGTCGAGTTCAACCTGATCTATGACCGTGGCACTCTCTTCGGGCTGCAGAGCGGCGGGCGCACCGAGTCGATCCTCATGTCCATGCCGCCGCTCGCGGCCTGGACCTATGCCTGGGAGCCGGAACCCGGCTCGCCCGAAGCGACGCTCTACCGCGACTACCTCGAGCCCCGCGACTGGCTGGGACGCGCTTCCTGATTCACCTCAGGGGAGCCGACTCACTTGACCAGCATCACGGGACAGTCGGCGAGGAAGGCCACCTTGAGGCTGACCGTCGCCCAATTCGCCGCCGGATCGCGTTCGTCGAGGGTCCGCGAGCTGAGCACGATGAGCCCGACTTCGGCCTCGGCGGCATACTCGACGATGGACCGCGCCCGGTCACCGTAGAGCACCTCCACCGACACCGGGATGCCCTCGGTGCTGAGCTCTTCCGCCAGGCTCCCCAGCCGCTGACGGGCATCGTCCTCGATGGGCTGGTAGAAATCGCTCATCTCCTCGAAGGAGGTGTCGGCGATGGTGGCGATGACGTGGAGCAGGACGACCTCGCCTTCCGAGCCGCTCTTCTTGAGCAGCTCGCGAGCGGCGTCGAGGGCGGGCCGGTTCTTCTCGGTCAGGTCTACGGGTAACAGGATCTTGTGGAGCATCGCGTCCTCCTGGCGGCCGTAGGGGCCGCGCTAGCGGGAATGCACTGCGACGACCGGGCACCCGGCATGAGCCAGCACCCGACGCATCGTGCTGCCAAAGACCATCTGGCCGACCGATCCATAGCCGTGGGTGGCCATGACGATGATGTCGGCGCCGATCTCCTTGGCACAGGCGACGATCTCCGGAGCGGGGTGCCCTCGGCGGAGCAGCGTCTTGGCCTGGAGACCGTCGAGATGCTTGGCCGCATACTCGTCGAGGGATTTGCGCGCCATGGTCTCGTGATGGCGCTGGATCTCGGCGCGCTGCGCTTCGGTCGAGAAGGTCAGAGGCGGCATCCGATCCTCGGCGACGTAGAGCAAGGCGAGCTCGGCGCCGAGGGCTCGTGCCAGCTTGATGGCCTCGGTGACGCCGGCCGCGGCGGCGTCGGAGAAGTCTGTGGTGGCCAGCACGGTCTTGTACTCGGACATGGGAAACCCCCTTGGCTGTGTCGCGGGCACCGGCTTGGGCCGAGGCCTCGGCTCTTGAAGATGGTTGGCGGTCGACGTCGGGCGCCGCGCCGTCCTCGCGGCGGGGCAGTGGCGAAGCCGGTCCTCGCGGTATCCTGCGTTCCGCCTCCTCTAATGTATCGGCCCGCCGGGGTGCTGGTCCAGGGGGCGAAGCTGCGATACAAAGTAGGTAGAGAGAGTCCTGCCGTGCCGAACCCCAAGGCTCTCGAGGAGGACGTATGCGAAAGATCCAGAAGATCCTTTTTCCGACCGATTTCTCCCGTTGTGCCGACCAGGCCCTCGATCACGCGATCTTCCTGGCGCGGCGTTTCGGTGCCCAGCTCCACATCCTTCATGCGGTGGTCCTGCATGGTGACGATCCGGCAAGCCCCGTCTACCATTTCCCCGATCCCGAGGAGATGTACCGGCTGGCGGAGGAGTCCGCTGGAGCCCGACTCGAAACCCTGCCCGGGGACCGCGCTGAGGGAGTCGACGTCGTCCGTAGGCAACGGCGGGGCATCGCGCCAGCGACGGTGATCCTCGAATATGCCGCCGAGATCGAAGCGGACCTGATCGTCCTCGGCACCCATGGTCGCCGGGGGCTCGGTCGTTTGGTGCTCGGCAGCGTCGCCGAAGAGATCGTGCGGCTCGCCGAGTGCCCGGTCTTGACCCTGCGCGAGCAGGAGGAGCCCCGTCCGGTCGAGGAGCTCGAGAAGATCCTGGTCCCGGTCGACTTTTCGGAGCCGTCGGAGAGAGCCGTGGAGGCCGCCGCAGATCTCGCGGAGGCCTACGACTCCAAGCTCGAGCTGCTCCACGTGGTGCAGCCCATGGCCTACCCGCAGGTCTACTTCCCGGGCAGCACCTCCGCGGTGACCGCCGACTATGCAGCCATCACCCGCTACTCGCAGGAAGGTCTCGACGAGATGGTCGCGGGCAACCCGCGTCTCAAGGGGCGAACCGAAACCCACGTCCTCGAAGGCTATCCGGCGACCGCCATCACGGACTTCGCACGTGATCACGGCGCGGATCTGGTGGTGATCTCGACCCACGGGCACACCGGCATCGCCCACCTGCTTCTCGGCAGCGTTGCCGAGAAGGTCGTGCGCCTGTCGGAGGTTCCGGTCTTCGTCCTCAAGGCCTTCGACGAAAAGGACGCCAAGTCCTGAGCTAGGGCGTCGGGGGGTGTGCGGAAAGGTCCGGAGGGAGCCCCTGTCGGTTTCCTCCGGACGCTCCCGACCTCGTCTCGGTATCGGCTCAGCTGCTCGTCTCACACCTGACCGTGGCGCAGCCCCCGGGGGATGCGCGGTCCCGGCTTCCCCCGGCGGTGGCGAACTCGTGACGAATTCACGACAATAGGGTTGACACGGAGTAATGCTCATCTGTAGCATTTCCTCCGTAGGCCGCTCGCGGCCTGTTTTTAGCGCCGTTATTATACTCATCTTGAGCATATCTACCTCCAGAGATTTCAGCGAAGAGAGGAGCCGTCGATGATCGACTTGTCCGCCCAGCAGCCCGCTCCGGTTCTCGCCTACACGCCGCAAGTAGCGGCGGCGACGGCGGCGGTCTACGACCGCGTGCGCGACGTCATACCCGCCATCGAGTGGCCCGTCCACGCCCCCTACATCGAAGCCATCGAGCGTCTCAAGAAGGAACGCAACGCCATCGTCCTGGCGCACAACTACCAGACCCCCGAGATCTTCCACGGGGTCGCCGATCTCACCGGCGATTCGCTGGCCCTGGCGCGGATGGCCGCCGAGACCGACGCCGACGTCATCGTCCTGTGCGGTGTCCACTTCATGGCCGAGACCGCCAAGCTCTTGAACCCCGCCAAGACCGTCCTCATCCCTGATCTCAAGGCCGGCTGCTCGCTCGCCTCGTCGATCACCGGCGCCGACGTCCGTCTGCTCAAGGAGCGCTACCCCGGTGTGCCGGTGGTGACCTACGTCAACACCTCGGCGGACGTCAAGGCAGAGACCGACGTCTGCTGCACCTCGGCCAACGCGGTCGAGGTGGTCGAGTCGCTCGGAGTCGACCGGGTGATCTTCCTTCCCGACGAGTACCTGGGGCGCTATGTCGCACGCCACACCGACGTCGAGTTGATTCTGTGGCACGGCCACTGTGAGGTCCACGAGCGCTTCACCGGCGACCAGCTACGCCAGTTCCGGCGGCGCTACGACGACCTGCAGATCCTGGCCCACCCCGAGTGCCCGCCGGACGTCCTCGAAGAGGCCGACTTCGTCGGTTCGACCTCGGGCATGATCCGCGCGGTGGGGGAGCGCCGCCCGCGGCGGGTGGTGATGGTCACCGAGTGCTCGATGAGTGACAACGTCGCCGTCGAGCACCCCGAAGTCGAGTTCATCCGGCCCTGCAACCTGTGTCCGCACATGAAGCGGATCACGCTGCCCAAGATTCTCGACTCGCTCCGCCACCTGCGCTACGAGGTCGAGGTCGCTCCGGAGATCGCCGCTCCGGCGCGGCGTGCGGTCGAGCGCATGCTCGAGGTCGGCCGCGGGAGCCAGGCAGGATGAGCGCGTTGCTCGATGGTGTCTTCGATGCCGACGTGGTGGTCGTCGGCGGTGGCATCGCCGGTCTGGCCACGGCCCTGGCCTGCGGTGACCGGAGGGTGGCGGTGCTCAGCAAGGTACCGGTGTCGGGTCACGGCGCGGGCGGCTCGAGCGTCTGGGCGCAGGGCGGGATCGCGGCCGCGATGGGAGCGGACGATACTCCCGAGCTCCATGCCGCGGATACCATCGCCGCCGGCGCCGGCCTGGTCCATGACGAGGCCGTGACCGTTCTGACCCGCGAGGGGCCGGCCCGCCTCGCTGAGCTCCTCGAGCTCGGGGCTCGCTTCGATCGTGACGGCGAGGGCCGCTTGCTGCTGGGGCGCGAGGCGGCCCACGGCCGCCGGCGGATCCTCCACGCCAACGGTGACGCGACGGGTGCCGAGGTGGTGCGGGCAATGCTCGCGGCGGTGGGGGAGCACGAGCGGGTGCGGTTCCATGGCGA
>JAGQSE010000355.1:0-2684 GCA_020439725.1 Acidobacteriota bacterium | reverse complement strand
GCTCGGCTCTACTTCCGGGCACCGGCGGTGGTGCTGGCCACCGGCGGCGTCGGTCACCTCTACCGCTGGACCACCAATCCGCCGGAGTCCATGGGCGACGGCCTCGCCTTGGCGGCGCGGGCCGGCGCCCGTCTCGCCGATCTCGAGTTCGTCCAGTTCCACCCGACGGCCCTCGCCGTGGGGGCCGACCCGATGCCCCTCTTGACCGAAGCCCTGCGTGGCGAGGGTGCGATCCTGGTCGACGACACCGGCGACCGCTTCATGCTTGCCGAGCACCCGCTGGCGGAGCTCGCACCCCGTGACGTGCGGGCCCGGGCCATCTGGCGCCGCCGCGAGGCGGGCAGCGGGACCTGGCTCGACTCCCGCGAAGCCGTCGGCGACGCCTTCCCGGAGCGCTTCCCGACGGTCTTCGAGCTCTGCCAGCGGTACGGTCTCGATCCGCGGCGGGACCTCCTGCCGGTGTCGCCGGCGGCGCACTTCCACATGGGTGGTGTCGCCACCGATCTCAAGGGGCGCACCTCGGTTCCCGGGCTCTGGGCCTGCGGCGAGCTCGCTGCCACCGGCGTCCACGGTGCCAACCGGTTGGCGAGCAACTCGCTCCTCGAAGGTCTGGTCTTCGGTGCACGGGTCGCGGCCGACATCGGCTCCGCCCTCGATGGCGGTCTGGCGCCCTCGGCGCGACTCCCGGAGCCCGGTCGGTGGGCCCCTGAGCCCGCCGAGGCCGCGGCGGAGATCGAGGCGATCCGCGAGGCCATGTGGCATGACGTCGGTCTCGTCCGCAATGAGGCCGGGTTGCGCCGGACCCTCGACCACCTCGACCGCCTGTCCTGGCGGCTGCCCGCCACCGGCGCGCTGGCCAACGCCCAGACGGTGGCACGGTTGATCACTACCGCCGCACTCTTGCGGCGAGAGAGCCGTGGCGGCCACTTCCGGAGCGACTACCCCGAAGCCGACGACGCATGGCGTTCTCGGATCTTCCTGCAGCTCGAGGGTCGGACGTGCCGGACCGTGGCTCCGTGGCCGATTCCGGCGCGCACCGCGGCGGCGGGGGAGGCGGGTCGATGAGCGCCCATGTCCTCGAAGGTGCAGAGGGCCAGCGGCGTTCCGAGGGGATCGCCCCGCTCTATCCGCTGGTCTATGAGGACGTGGTCCGCCGAGCCTTGGTCGAGGATCTGGGGCGGGCCGGTGACCTGACCAGCGACGCGGTCATTCCGTCGGACCGCAGAGCGCAGGCGGTGCTCGTCGCGCGGAAATCCGGGGTCGTCGCCGGCCTCGACGTCGCGGCGTCGGCATTCCGCTGGCTCGATCCGGAGCTGGCCGTCAAGCTCACCACGAGCGACGGTACCCGGGTCGGCGAGGGCACCATCCTCGCCGACATCGCCGGGCCCGCGCGCTCGTTGCTGTCGGCGGAGCGGACGGCGCTCAACTTCCTGGGACACCTCTCGGGCATCGCCACGGTGACGCGGGGCATCGTCGACTCGATCGCCGGGAGCGGCGCACGGGTGGTGTGCACGCGCAAGACGACCCCGGGCCTGCGGGCCCTCGAGAAGCACGCGGTGCGCTGCGGTGGTGGATCGAACCACCGTTTCGGGCTCGATGACGCGGTCATGATCAAGGACAATCACCGCCTGGTGGCCGGCGGCCTTTCCGCGGCGGTCGATCGGGTCCGTGGACGCGTCGGGCACATGGTCAAGATCGAGGTCGAGGTCGACACCTTGGAGCAGCTCGACGAGGCGCTGGCCCTCGACGTCGACGTGGTGCTGCTCGACAACATGGGGCCGGATCGGCTGCGCGAAGCGGTCGCGCGGATCCGCAGTTCGGGTCGCGCGGTGGTGAGCGAGGCCTCCGGCGGGATCACCCCCGAAACCGCGCCCGCCATCGCCGCCACCGGCGTCGACCTGTTGTCGGTGGGCTGGATCACCCACAGCGCGCCGAACCTCGACGTGGCCCTCGACGTGACGCTTTGACGCGCTCGAGCTCCGGGCTCTACGGAGGTGGCGCGGTCTCCGGGCGTCGCGTAGACTTTGGCCCATGAGCCAAGACCTCGTCCAGATCGGCCCCCAGACCGTTCCGCCGTCGCCCCGACGCCAGGGGCGACCCCAGTGGTTACGCATCAAGCTGTCGACCCCGGCCAGCTATCACCAGGTCAAGAAGCTGGTCGGGGATCTGCGTCTGAACACAGTGTGCGAGGAGGCGCGTTGCCCCAACATCTATGAGTGCTGGGGCGAGCACGGCACCGCCACCTTCATGATTCTCGGAGAGATCTGCACCCGCCGATGCGGCTTTTGCGCCGTCACCTCGGGTCGTCCGCGTCCTGGCGTCGACGCCGAGGAGCCAGCTCACGTGGCCGAGGCGGTGGCGGTGATGGGCTTGCGCCACGCGGTGATCACCTCGGTGGATCGCGACGACCTGCCCGACGGCGGGGCCGAGCACTTCCGCCAGGTCATCGAAGCGATCCACCAGCGCAACCCGGAGACCGCGGTCGAGGTCTTGACTCCAGACTTCCGCGGTGTCGACGAGGCCCTCGACATCGTCCTCGGCGCTCGCCCCGAGGTCTTTTCCCACAACATGGAGACGGTGCCGCGGATGTACCGCAAGGCCCGCCCCGGAAGCCGCTACGAGCGCTCACTGGGCCTGCTGGCCGACGCCGCCCGACGGCGCGATGCCGGGGAGTACGCCGGTCG
>JAGQSE010000354.1 GCA_020439725.1 Acidobacteriota bacterium | reverse complement strand
GCCCGGCGCCAGCCGTTCCAGCTCGGCGAGAGCGCTCTCGGCCCCTTCGAGGTCGCTGGCGGTGAGCGCCAGCGTGAAGCTGCTGACCGCCCAGCGGGGGTCTTCGGGAGCCCGCGAGCGGGCGTCGCGGAGCAGCGTTCGCGCCCGCTCGAGAAAGCGCGGGTCGTGGGAGGCGACGAAGGCGCGGCGTGCCAGGTCGGCGGCGAGGTAGTCGATCTCGGCGAAAGGATCCGACCGGCGGCGAAGCTCCTCGACCTCCTCGAGCAGGCGTTCCGGAGGGTCGGTTTCGGCCTGGGCGCGGCGCCGGAGCTCGAGGAAGTCGCGGAGCTGCTCATCGTCGGCGATGCCGGCGGCGGCTCCCGATCGCGGCCGGTGGGCGGCAAAGGCCCGTCGGGTGTAGGTCTCTACCGCCGAGGCGAGGAGCCGCAGGTCTTCGCGCGGCGCTTCGAAGCTCGCCGCATCTTCGAGATTGCCGTCCGCGGCGACACGGTTGAGCGAGATCCGGCACACCTGGCTGAGGCAACCGATCTCGGTGGCGACCAGCGCCTGAGCGCCGACCTCCGCGGCCAGACCGGAATAGCTGCGGCCCCCGGCGGCGTCGACTTCGGACGGCGGCTTGACGGCGATGCCTTCGAGCGTCACGAGGCTGCGGAGCTCGGCGAAACGCACCGCGTCGCGGAGGGTCTGGGCCTCGTCGACGGACAACGTGTCGCCGGGTTGCGAGGTCGGTTCGAGCACCGCGACCACCAGCGCCGGCGGCGCCGGACGAAGAAAGAGGACGGTGCCACCCAGCGCCAGGGCGATGAGAAACGCGGCGATCCATGGCGCCGCCCGGCGCCACCGCGGGCGGGGTCGTTCGAGGAGCACCGTGGCGGCGGTGGGATGGGCTAGGAGAGTCTCGGAGGTGGGCTCCAGGTAGGAACTCGGGAGGCTGTCCTTGGACAGCACCGGTGTGCCTTCGGGCGGCGTCGGCAGGCCGCTGCGACCGTGCTGTTGGGCGATCTCGCGCAGCGAATGTGCCACTTCACGCGCCGAACGAGGCCGGAGCTCCGGTTCCTTCTGGAGCAGGTGACCGATGAGGTTCGACAGCTCGGCGGGGACCGCCGGTGCGATCTCGGCGGCCGGGGGCGGCTGGTGGACCAAGACCCGGCTCAAGGTGGTGTAGGCGTTCTCCGCCTCGAAGGGCGAAGTCCCCGTGAAGGCCTCGTAGAGCAAGACGCCAAAGGCGAACAGGTCGGTCCGGTGATCGACCTCGCCACCCCGCGCCTGTTCCGGTGCCATCGCCCGGCAGGTGCCGAGGACGTGGCGGTGAGCGGTCAGCGACTCCTCATGCTGGCCATCGGGGAGCACGCGCTTGGCGATCCCGAAGTCGGCGATCTTGGGCCGGCCGTCGGCGGTGAGGAGGATGTTCTCGCTCTTGAGGTCGCGGTGGACCACGCCCTTCGAATGGGCCGACGCCAGCCCCGAGGCGACCTGCTCGGCGATCGACAGGATCTGTTCGGCGGAGAGGTGGTGGGCTTCGAGCTGCTGACGCAGCGTCGGTCCCTCGACGTACTCCATGACGATGTAGTCGACGCTGCCGCCGTCTTCCGCCGGCACGGTGAGCACGTCGTGGATCTGCACCACCGACGGGTGGTTGATCCCCGCCGCCGCCTTGGCTTCGCGCCACAGCCGCTCGCGGCGATCCGGGCTGCTCTCCGCATCGGAGCGGAGCCGCTTGATGGCGACGTGCCGACCGAGCCGCGTGTCCTCCGCCAGGTAGACCTCGCCCATCCCGCCGCTGCCCAGACGTCGCAGGATGCGGTAGGGACCGACCTCGGGCTGGTTCATGGTGGCGACGGGTCCGTTCGAAAGTCGCTGCGCCCGCTACGGGCTCGTAGGCGAGATCGATGATGGCGGATACGAAACAGGACGCACCCGCGTGCGTCCTGTGGCGAGACAGCGGGACGAGCGGCTCGACTCAGCCCGGCGGCTCGAGATCGAAGTGCTCGTAGTTGATGGCGATCCACTTCTGCCACTGATCGGGCACCTCTTCCTCGGGGAAGATCGCGCTCACCGGGCAGGCGTCGACGCACAGACCGCAGTCGATACATTCTTCGGGATGGATATAGAGGGCTTCCCAGTCCTCGTCCTTGCCATAGATGCAGTCCACAGGGCATACGTCGACACACGCGGTGTCCTTGGTGCCGACGCAAGGCTCCGTGATGATGTGAGTCATGAGCCGATCTCCTTTGCGAGGATGGTGTCCTTCGTCGAGGCCTGAAGTCTATACCGGAGGTCCGAAGCCGCTCAACTCGGCGAGGCGGGCGACACCGAAGTGCAGCGCCGCGGCGTCCGGGGTCCGGCCGAGGACCCAGGAAGTGATCTCCCGCGCCGTCCACGGCGCCATCAGGATGCCGTGGCGATAGTGACCGGTGGCGACCAGGAGACGCGGGTCCTCGCCGGCAAGGGGGCCGAGGATGGGGAGGTGATCCGGCGTCCCCGGGCGCAGCCCCGCCCAGTGCTCGGCAGGCTCCGAGCGAGCCAGCGCCGGCAGCAGCCGACGCACCGCTTCGACGAGCTTGTGGCGGCCCTCCGGAGTGGTGGCTCGGTCGAAGCCGACGAGCTCTTCCGTGGCGCCGACCAGCACCGAAGCGGTGCCGCGGCGCACGGCGTAGATCCCTGCGCCGCGCAGGGTACCGGCCCACGGCCAGGCCGCGTCTTCAAAGCGCAGCATCTGACCGCGCACCGGCTCGAGGGGCAGGGGAGGCAGACCGGGGATCGAGCCGCTCCAGGCCCCCGCCGCGACCACCAGGCGCTCCGCCGACCTCTGCCACCCGTGCCCGTGGGCCGTGATGCCGGCGGTGCCGACCTCTACACGGTGCACCCGGTGATCTCGCAGCACCGGTACACCGCGGCGCTCGACGGCGACCTCGAGGGCCCTGCAGGCCTGCCGGTTGTCGACCCGGTGCTCACCCGGCAGGTGGAGGACGCGGCGCGTCGCCGGTGGCAGATCGGGGATCTCGGCGCGCGCCGCCGGCGGCGAGATCTCGTGAACGGTCTCGCCCAGCCTTCGGCCGGCGGCGACCAGGCGGTCGAGCCACGGCTCCTCCTCCGGCGTCAGCGCCGCCATCAGCGCTCCGCTGGCGTCGTGGTCGACGGCGAGGTCGCTCTCCTCGCGCAGCTCCCTGGCGAAGCCCGGCCACAGGTCCCGCGACGCCCGTGCCGCGTCGAACAGCGCTCCGGCCTCGGGGGCCTCGGAGAGCGGGGCCAGCATCCCCGCCGCCGCCCAGGAAGCGCCCCGCCAACCGTCGGCGGCGAGGATCGGTTCGCTGTCGAGGACCTCGACCCGCAGACCTTCGCCTGCCAGCTCTCGCGCACAGGCCAGGCCCACGATGCCGCCGCCCAGGACCAGGACGTCACAGCTCACGGCCGGACCTCCTCGGTGGACCGAGGTAGGGAAGCGAGGAGTGTCTGGGGTGCATGACGGAGCTCCGAAGAGTGCGATCGAGACGAGCTCAGTCTACCGCGGGCGAGGCCGCACAGGGTCCGCTTCGTCAGCCCACCGGTACCTGCTCGGCGAGGTAGAGCGGCTGGGAGAGGAGACTCTCGGTGACACGGGGCTTGATCGCTCTCGGCACGGGGAACTCGGGGTCTGCGGGAGGATGGTCGATACGTCTCTCGGGCTCCTCCTTGGGGAAACACGATGGTGTTTTCAACGACTCAGATACAAAACACCATGGTGTTTGTGTCCCATCTCTACCGAAACACCATCGTGTTTCGCACGAGTACTGGGCCGAGGCGCGTCACCCTCAGGGCCGATCCAGATTACTGGATTGCGTATCGTGTCCCCGAAAATTCAAGGGGTTGGATCACGGTTGGTGTCGGCGGAAGGAGAGGGCGTCGAGCGAGGCGGGGCCGGTGAGCGGGCCGACGAGCTCGCGGTGCCACCAGGCGCCGGTGGCATGGTGTTCGGCGGGAGTGGTGAAGCGGTAGCGGTAGTAGAACAGTCGGACGTAGCGTGGTGGCGCGCCGGGGAAGGGGTCGGTGGCGAAGAGGTCGAGTACTTCCGGGGAGCCCTCGAGGAGGCCGCGCATCAGGCCGGCGAGCCAAGGCTCGGCGCCGCGGGGGCTGAGCGCGGCGAACCACATCTGCCAGTCGAGACGTGGCATGTGCGGGGTGACGAAGCGTGGTCGTCGCGCCGGATCGCCCGGCTTCCAGGGTAGCTCGTAGGGTTGCCAGTGAACGCCGTCGCGGCTCCCCTCGACGACGATCTCGGGGCGCTCGGTGGTCATCGAGCGGAAGAGGCCATAGCCGTTGATCGTGCGGAAGGGGGCGATCCAGGCTAGGACCGTGGGTCCGCTCCAGTCGAGGAGGCTCGCCTCTACCCCCTTCTGCAAGGCCGCTAGCGGCCCTCCGGTGCCGGTGGGGAGCGTGCGGGCGAGCTCGCGGACGGAAACCAGCGCGCTGACGCCGAGCCACAGGGCGACCAGGACGATCCGCGTCCTGCCGACGAAGGGAAGCGGGGGTCGTGAGGGGGGTGGGCTCGGTCTGGATGCTCGCAGCGACGGCACGAGGCGTCTCCAGACCGCGTCATCGACCAGCGGCAGGCAGAGCACGAGGGTGAGCAGGTTGAAGAAGCCGTAGTTGCCCGTCCAGCCGATCATCAGCATCAGGAAGGCGGTCCCGACGGCGACGGCGCGGCGGCCGCGGGGACCCGCAAAGACGAAGAAGGGAAGGACGATCTCGAGGATGTAGGTGAGCAGGATCGACAGCTTCTTGAGCCACGCCGGCAGTTGGGCGGCATACCAGGCGAGGGGCGTCGGCAGGGGCTGGGTCCAGAAGTGGAAGTCGAGGGCGGTGAGCCGCCACCAGGTCTGGTCGAGGCTGAGAAGCTTGACCGCTCCGGAAAGGACCATCAGCTTGACGAGGAGCAGCCACACCAGCCACAGACCGGCTCTGGACGGCGGAGGAGACGCCGTGGGCGCGCGCGGGCGCCAGCCCACGGGGGCGACGACGAGCGCCGAGAAGCCGGTTTCGAGGAGCAGCGTGTCCCACTGGAAGCTGAGAAAGGTCTGGCCCCCGACGGAGAGCGAGAGGTAGACGGCCCAAAGACCCAGGAGCGTCGGGATCGGCGCCAGGCCCGCGATCAGCGCGCCGGAAAGCGCCACGCCGAGACCGCACAGGACGTCGAGGGTGAGGTCGCTGCTGCCCAACCACAGGAGCGTCGGGGCCTGGCGGAAGGCTCCGATGCCGAGGGCATCGTGGACCCGCTCGAGGAAGGCACCGACGGGAAGAATCCCGTCGGCGCCGACGAGTCCGTGGATCTGGACCCACAGCGAGAGGAAGGCGATGAGGTACACCACCCCGAGGAGCCTGAGGAACAGCCAGCGGGAGAGGGCGTAGCTGCCGTGCATGGCTTCAGCCGACGCCGTGGCCTCCACCCCTGGTCCCCAAGACCCAGTATTGGGCCCCCAGGGGGAGACGGGCCAGAAGGGCCTCGGTGAACCGCAGGGCTCTGAGCGGCCGCGGGAAGATGAACAGGTAGCGGGTGGCCAGTGGCGCAAAGCCGGCCGATCGCAGCAGTGCCCGGCTCTCCGGCGGCGTCAGGGTGACGGCGTCGCGGTCGAAGGGGATCCGGCGCATGACCATGCGCGTCCCCGGATTCCAGGGGTTGTTCTCGAACAGGGCAAAACAGCCCCCCGGTCGGAGCGCATCGTGGATCAGGCGCGCCGCCCGCAGCCGCTGGGGCGGGGGCACATGGTGGAAGACGCCGTTGACGTAGGCCAGGTCGAAGGGCTCGAGATCCGCGACCTCGTCGACGCTCACGAAGCTGACCGCTTCCGAGCCGTGGTGTCGCCGGGCGTGCACCAGCGCCTGCTCCGCGGTCTCGGCGCCGACGACGCGGGCCCCGGGAAAGCTCTGCGCCAGGAGCACCGAGGTATCCCCGATGCCGCAGCCGAAGTCGAGGATGCGCCGGGGCTCGAAAGCTGCGGGTAGGTGGTCCTTGAGATCCGCCAGCCGCCCGTGGATGAAGAAGTGCTTGTCTTCGCCGGAGAGCTTGAGCCCCTGCTGGAGCATGGCGTCGTACTCATCCGCCCGGTCGAAGAGCGCCTCCCCGGACTCCTCCGGCCGGGCCGCCGGACCCGTGGTGGTGGATCGATCGCTCACGGCGCCTCGCCCTCTCGACCTTCGTAGGCCATCCAGCCCTTGATCAGATCGAGGGAGAAATCCATCACCCGGGTGACGACGAGGATGGCGGCGGCGGAGAGCAGGAAGGACATGGCGATGAACCGGGACCAGTGCTCATAGACCGACCCCCGCTCGATCCACTGCAGCAATCCAGGGAGCACCAGCGCGATTCCTGAGAGCACCAGCGCCGTCACCGCGATCCACACCCCCGCGCCGGCGAAGAAACGCCGCAGGACGCGGTAGGGGTACGTCGGTGCGCGGTGGGGCAGGACCGTCGCTGAAACCACTCGCCGGCTCAGGTAGGCGGTGCACAGGGCCAGGACGCCGACGGTACCCAGCAGGTGGCTGACCACGAAGCGATAGATCATCCACTCTTCCACCGTCTGGGTCGCCAGGTAGTGGAGGAGCGGCGTCAGCATCAGGAGCCCGCCGAGCACCAGGGCCGACAGGCTGGCCGCTCCGAGCGGCCGTGACGGGCGGAAGAGGAAGACCGTCTCGAGGATGATGGCGAGGAAGCGGAGGCCGTCACGGAACGCCTTGAGCTTGGACTGTCCCTGGCGCTCGGCGTAGGGCATGTCGATCTCGCGGATCACCAGGTCCCGGCGGAGCAAGGCCCGCGCGCTCATGGCCGGAGTGAAATGCATCCCGCTGGGAAGCGGCATGAGCTTGGGTAGAGCCGTGCGCCGTAGCACCCGCATGCCGCTGGCGGTGTCCCGTACGCTCTGCGACGAAACAAGCCGGAGCAGGGTGCCGAAGAGACGGTTGCCCAGGCGCCTGACGCGGGGCATTTTGCTTTCCCCGTGCAAGCGGCAGCCGAGCACGATGTCGGCGCCTTCGTCCTCGAGAGCGCGGCACAGCACGGTGAAGAACCGCGGGTCGCAGGTGCCGTCGGCGTCGAGGAACGACACCAGCTCGGCGTCCGAGGTCTTCCAGGCTTCGAGGATGGCGGCGCCATAGCCCCGGTTGACTTCGAACTCGACCAGCCGGATGCGGTCCGCATA
>JAGQSE010000019.1:1711-3033 GCA_020439725.1 Acidobacteriota bacterium | reverse complement strand
GCCTTTCGATCCTGGGCCTTTCGATTCAGGGTCTTTCGATCCAGGGTCTTTCGATCCCGGCTAGTGCTCTCCGAGCGGTCTTCGGGGCTGGTATAGACTGGCTTCATGGAGACCAAAGACCCGTCCGATCCGGCCTCCGCCGAGCCCGCGAGCCAGCCTGCCGACGGCGCCTCGGCGCCGCCTTCGCCGCTACCACCGGCCAACGACGCCGATGCCCTGACCGAGATCACCGAGCGCGCCGATACGGTGTGGACCCGAGGCCCCGGCCACGCGCCACGCATCACCGTCGCGGCGCGGCACGAGCTCCGCGGCCCCGCCGGCCGTGTGGCGATCATCGACGGTTGCCGCACGCCGTTCGCCAAGGCGGGCACCGATCTCAAGGATCTCGACGTCGTCGATCTGGCGAGTGTTGCGGCCCGCGAGGTGGTGGCGCGCACCGGCGTCGACCCGGATTCCATCGGGCTCTCCATCTTCGGCGTCGTGGTCCCGGCGCTCAACGCTCCCAACCTGGGCCGCGAGGTGATCTTCCGGGCTTCGCTGCCGCGGCACATCGTCGGGACGACGGTCAACCTGGCCTGCGCCTCCTCGAACCGCGCCATCGCCTTCGGCGCCCAGGCGATCTTGACCGGCGAGGTCGACACGGTCCTCGCCGGTGGCGCCGAGTCGCTCTCCAACGTCCCGATCACCTACTCGAAGAACGCCGCCCAGCGGTTGATGGAGCTGTCCAAGGCCAAGAGCGTCGGCGCCAAGCTCGGCGTTCTCGGCAAGCTGCGCTTCAAGGACCTGGCGCCGGTGGCGCCGGCCATCGCCGAATACACCACCGGCAAGACCATGGGCCAGTCGGCGGAGAAGATGGCCAAGGAGAACGACATCTCGCGCCGTGCCCAAGACGAGATCGCCCTCCTGTCCCACAGCCGCGCCGCCGAGGCCGCCGCCGACGGCCGCCTGGGCGAGATGATCGTGCCGACCTTCACCCTGCCCAAGTACGACCATGTCATCGAGGCCGACAACGGCATCCGCAGCGACACCTCGATGGCGGCGCTGGGCAAGCTCAAGCCGGTCTTCGACCGCGAATACGGGACCCTGACCGCCGGCAACTCGAGCCCGCTCACCGACGGCGGCTCGGCGGTGCTGCTGATGGCCGAGGACAAGGCCAAGGCGTTGGGCTACGAGCCGTTGGGCTACATCCGTTCGTGGGCCTCCTTCGCCCTCGATCCGGGGACGCAGCTTCTCCAGGGCCCCGCCTGGGCGGCGCCCATGGCCCTCGATCGCGCCGGGCTCGAGCTCTCGGACATCGATCTCATCGAGATGCACGAGGCCTT
>JAGQSE010000019.1:0-1646 GCA_020439725.1 Acidobacteriota bacterium | reverse complement strand
CGCGACCGGCCGGTGGGCGAGATCGACCTCGACCGCTTCAACGTCACCGGCGGCTCCATCGCCATCGGGCATCCCTTCGGCGCCACCGGAGCCCGCGTCACCACCCAGCTGCTCTACGAGCTCCGGCGGCGCGATCTGGGTCTCGGGTTGCTCACGGTCTGCGCCGCCGGTGGCGTCGGTTTCGCGATGGTCGTCGAGCGCTCGTGAGGCACGGGTGAGCCCCAGCGACGACACGCCGGCGGCGCCGCTCTCCGGGGTGACGGTCGTCGACCTCTCCCGGTACCTGCCCGGTCCCTTCGCCGCCCATCTGCTGGCCAGCCTCGGTGCCCGGGTCCTCAAGGTCGAGGAACCCACCCTCGGCGACCCGGTGCGCTTCGCACCGCCCTTCGTCGGTGGCCGGAGCGCCCTGGCGGCGCCGCTCCTCGCCGGGGTCGAGAGCGTCGCCCTCGATCTCAAGAAGCCCGCCGCCCGCGCCGTCCTCGAGGACTTGCTCGAAGACGCCGACGTCCTGCTCGAGAGCTCGCGCCCGGGTACGCTGGCGCGCTGGGGGCTCGAGCCCGAGACGCTTCGCCGACGCTTCCCCCGGCTGGTGATCTGCTCGCTCTCGGGATGGGGCCAGGACGGCCCCGTCGCCGGGCGCAGCGGCCACGACCTGACCTACCAGGCCGTCGCCGGCACCCTGGCGCCGACGGCGACCATGCCGGCGCATCCGTGGGCGGACCTGGTGGGCGGTTGGAGCATGTGCGGCTCGGTGCTGGCGGCGCTGGTGGAGCGCGGGCGGACCGGGGCGGGTACCTGGATCGACGCCGCCCTGTTCGACGCTGCGGTGCACGCCAACCTCCTCGGCTGGGCTGGTGACGCCGACCGGCCCAGGGCGGCGGGGGAGCCGCTGACCCTCTCCGGTGCGCTGCCCTGCTACGACCTCTACCGCACCGCCGACGGCGGGTACCTGGCGCTGGCGCTCCTCGAGCCGCACTTCTGGCAACGCTTCTGCGACGCCCTGGGCCGCAAGGACCTTCGCCGCCGGCACCTCGACCGTTCCTCGGCGACGCGCCGCGACCTGGCGCGCCTGGTGGCGGCGCGGAGCCGCGAGCAATGGGCCACCTTCATGGCCGAGCACGACTTGCCCGGCGAGCCGGTGCTGAGCGCAGCGGAGGCCTCGCGGCACCCGCAGCTCCTCGCCCGCGGCGTCCTCCGGCGGGGTGCCGACGGTCTGCCGCGGCTCGCCTTCCCGGCACGTTTCGACGGCCACCGCCCGCGCGCCGGTGACCAGATGCCCGAGCTCGGAGCGTCGACCTCGGCGGTGCTCGCAGAGTACGGCGCCGACGGCGCTCGCAAGGGCCGCAAGAGCGGGGTCGGCGCACGATTCAGCTTGAAACGGTGGTGGATGCGACGTCTCGCGGGCCGTAGCGCCTAGCGCGGTTGCCGGTGGTTTCGCGGCTCTTTTCGACGACGGGAGGCTCTCGACGATGATCTACTTCTTCATGGCTCTGGGTCTGGCCCTGGTCGGTCTGCTGCTCTACGACCTGCTCCAGACCAAGCACACCATCCTGCGCAACTTCCCGATCATCGGACACCTGCGCTACCTCCTCGAGTCCGTCGGCCCCGAGCTCCGCCAGTACATCGTCACCGACAACGACGAGGAG
>JAGQSE010000353.1 GCA_020439725.1 Acidobacteriota bacterium | reverse complement strand
ACGCGCCAGGCGACCGCGATGTCGCGACAGGGTTGTGGTTCGGAGAGCGAGTGGTAGCAGCAGCGCCCGTCCTTGTCCTGCGCGATGGCCATCTCCGGCAGGATCGAGATGCCCAGGCCGAGAGCGACCAGCTCCTGCACCGTCGCCAGCTGGGTGCTTCGGCACACGACACGCTGACGGACGCGGGCGGCGTCGCAGAAGCTGCGGATCTGCTGGCCGAGACAGTGCATCTCGTGGACCACGATGGTCGGTTCGTGCTCGAGAGCGCCGAGGGAGACGTCGTGGTCGGCGGGGAGCGGATAACCGGGAGGTGCCGCGAGGAGCAGGCGCTCGGAGCCCAGGACCTCGACGTCGACCAGCTCTTCCTCGATCGGGGTGCTCAGCACCGCCACGTCGAGCTCGTAGGCGAGCAGCGCCTCGATCAGCCGGTCGGTGAGGTCCTCGCGGACGGTGAGCTCGCAGCGCGGAAAGCGTTGGCTGAAGGGCGCGAGCACCGGTGGCAGCACGTACGGGGCCATGGTCGGAATCGCGCCCACCGCCAGCGGACCGGCACCATCGTCGATATCGCTGCGCAGCGCCGCCGCGGCTTCTTGGACCTCGGAGAGGACCCGCCGCGCCCGCGGCAAAAGCGCGTGGCCGGCCTCGGTGAGGACCACGCCGCTCGGATGACGTTCAAACAGCTCCTGGCCCAAGTCGATCTCGAGCTTCTTGATCTGCTGGCTCAGGGACGGCTGGGCCACGTGACAGCGCCTGGCGGCGTTGCTGAAACTGCCGGCCTCGGCGACGGCGACGAAGTAGCGGAGCTGGTGGAGTTCCATAGTCACATCCTATCTCAGGTATAGATATCATATCTTTGATTTCTATGGACTCGCCCGCTACGCTGTGAGCACGAACCCCGATTGGCCGCACGGTCGTGCCCAGGGCTCCGCCCACCATCGAACCCCGATGCATGGCGCCCGGCTAGCCGGCTGTCGGTCGGGGTTCCCTTTCAAGGGTCCCAGAGAGGCCGTCGTCGCGCCCTTCGCGTCTCGACGGCCTCTTGCCGTCTGAGGCCGCGTCCCGGCAGCCGAGACGCTGGCGTCCGGCCTCCCATCGCCGAGAGCCGGAGTTCTCGGAGTTGAGAAATCACCGGCTGCCGCCGTCGCGATGGTGGACGCGCCCGTCTCCGGGGCGAGCGTTTCCACGACGCGGCCATCGCTCAGAAACCCTCTGGTAAATAAGCCTTTAGCGGCTGGCCATGGCGGATGTCTCCGAGCCCGAGGCGCGATCGCGCGGGCGCGGCGCCGGCCTCCTCCCGACTGGCAGTGGCCTTGCTCTGGCCGAGGTGCATCCCCGCCGAGACCGTGATCCGCGCTCGGCGGCTACTTCGGAAGGAGGTACCCATGTCGCATCGGCACCGTCGTTCACGCCTCTCGCTTCTCGCTTCGTTGCTGGTGACTGTCCTCGTGAGTCTGCCCGTAGGGGCGACTCCCGGCGAGCGCGAGGAGTTGATCGGCTCCCGCGAGGTCTTCGCCAAGCTCTTCGACAACCACGACGGCACGATCACCGTCCACACGGGGGTCGAGCCGCTCCACTATCGGCCCGAGGGCGCGAGCCTTTTCGAGGACATCGATCCGACCTTGGTCGCCGACGACGGTTGGGTTAACACCACCAACTCCTTCCCTGTGCGCCTGCCCGCCTCGTTGGGCGAGGACAGCGCCATCGAGCTGGGACGGGATTTCGGCGTTCGTTGGCGCCCCGGAGTGCTCTTTGCGCGGTTGCTGTCCGGCATCGACGTGCCGGTGGCCCACCCGGTCGCCGTCGAGGGGACGCCGTCGGAAGACGTGCCCGACGCCGTGGTCTACCGGGACGTGTACCCCGGCATCTCGCTGCAGGCCCGGGTCCGCCGCGGCGGGCTCGAGCTCACCACGCTCATCGACGCTTGGACCCTGCCTTTCGCACCGGAGCAGATCGACTACCTCTTCATCGAAGCCGACCTCGAGATCGATCCCGGCCTTCTCGAGGCGGTGGGGGAGAGGCTCGGGCAGGGAGAGACCGCCGACGAGGTCCCGCTCTATCTCGGTCGGGCCGATGACGAGTGGGTGATCTCGGTCGAAGGTGACCCCGGGATTCCCGAGCCGCAGCTCGAAGAGTACGCCGACGCACTGGTCAAGGACGAGCAAGGCATCTCGGGCGTGGCACCGCCGGGCTGGCGTTCCGCGCTCGGACCGACGCTGGCCGGCGAGCCGATCCGCCACTTCTTCCGCGTTCCCGGGGCGGACGGTGTCGAGAGCGTGCCGCGGGCGCTCACCGCCCGCTTCGTCATCGAGTCACGAGCCTTCGTCGAGACGCGCAAGTACTTCGGCGTCACGGCCCTGAATCCCGGCCAGGATCCCAGCAGCGGCGTGTGGCGCGGCGCGGCGAAGGGAGTCTTTCAGGAGAGTCCGGAAGGGATCCGAGGCCATTGGCTCACGGACCAGATCGCTGCCGCAAAAGGATCCGCCGGCCGCTTCTTCCGCTCGTATCTCTTCTTCTTCAGCGGGCCGTCGATGGTCCCAGTCTGGCGCGCGATCCTCGCCGATCCAACCGTCCGTGTGTCGCGGATGAGCCTTGGTATCGGATCTCCGGTGGGGCTTCCGACAGCGGACGTGGTGGCGCTCGATTGGAACAGCGTCATCGGCTACAGCGCGCTCGAATTCCTCTTCTTGGACAAAGACGGCAGGGTCTCTGCGAACACTCCCTTCACGAGCTCTCCTCAGCGGTCTTACACCGAGGAGCTCCGTCCGATCACCGGTGGAGACCTGAAAGTCTCGACCTGGTCCTTCCAGGCGAGCACCCCGCCGCGCTTCGAGACGATCGCCGGCAAGGACTACCTCTTCGGTGACATGAGCGGCACGGAGCCGAGAAGCACTCAGCCCAGGGCCTTCATCGACCTCAAGACGTCTCTCGACTCGGGTTTTCCGTTCACCGTTCTCTTGGCCCAGCCCTACGATCGCAGCGTGTGCTCCGTGTGCACCGCGGCCTACCCGGACCCGCTGGTCCAGGCCCTGGCCGGCGACTACCGGGTCGGTGCGGAGCTCTATGACGTCCGCCTCGAGCTGACCCTGGCCAACACGGTGGATCAGAGGGCCGAGATCGAGGTGACTTCGGTGGGTGGCCACGACGATCGGCTTTACCCGGGAGAGACTCTGGCCTGGGATCTGCGCTTGGCGTCGTACAACGGCCCCGCGGACAGTCTCGAGCTCACCGAGGTGCCATGGCCGTCAGCGCAGTACGACCTGTGGTTCAGCGATCCGGCGAGCGGTGCCGTCGTCGATCCTCCGAGGTTGGCGGCGGTGGGGGACAGCGTGCGGTTGAACCTGCGCTCGACCCAGGCCGACCCGAGCCTCTACGCCAAGGTCCGCTCTCTCATCACCGGCGGTTCCTTCGTGACCACCGGTGGGCAGTTCAGCCCGCCGGTGCGCATCCCCGTCACCTTCAAGGCTCCCGAGGCGCAGCCCACCTACACCCAGCTGGCCTCGACCTTCGATCGCAGCCAGACCACCCGCCAGGTCTTGGCGCGATACGAGCTGCCGACGGCGGGCCTCCGGGGCACCGCCTTCGCCTCGACGGCGCTGCGGCTGGTCTCGGGCCCCCGCGGATATTTCGTCGAGGGCGATCACTGGTCGCGGGATCTCGCTCTGACCGGATCCCCGGGCCAGGTCTACGTCCATCCCTGGAAGCTTCCCGCGGGCACCTACACCGTCGAGCTGACGCCCTGCCTCCATCCCGCTGGGCTGTGGGCCGCCGACCCGACCTGCGTCAGCGCCCAGGCGCGCCAGTTCTCCTTCTCGGTGACCGCGACGCCACCGGTGACGCCTCCGCCGACCATCGACTTCGTGGCGCCCTGGAGTCTCGACGCTCCGAGCGGGGGGCAGGTCCAGGTCTCGATCTTCGGCCAAAACGTCGGCGGTGGGTCGGCGGGGACGACCGTCTCGATCCCCGGGGTGGTGAGCGGTGCGGCCCCCGTCACGGGCTCGACCGCCACGCGGTCCGACATCCTGGCGCAGCTCGCAGTGGGGACCCAGTGCGGTCCACGGACCCTCGAGCTGACCACCGCCGGTGGCACCGACACGGCGACCTTCAACGTCACCCGCCCCTTCCAGGGCTCGCCCCATCACTTCGCCGTCGAGGCCGAGGCCGGAGACCGCAACGGCACGGTCCTCGTTCCCCTCGCCACGGCCTCCGGTGGCCAGGCCGTGGGTCTTGCCACACCGGGAGCGCCAGGGGAGCTCAAGCTGCGCTTCCGCGTCCCCGCGACCTCGTCGACCTACCAGCTCTATGCCCTGTACAGCACGCCGGAGGCCAACGCCGCCCGCGCCGACCTGACGATCTCGGCAGGCGGTAACGCGGTCTACTTCTACAAGATCGCTCTCAACCAGGCACCCGCCGGCGAGATCAAGCTGGCGGCGCTCTACGACTCCACTCAGACCGGTCCACCGACCCTCCTCAGCCTGAGCGCGGGGATCACCTACGAGCTCAAGCTCGAGGCGCGGCCCGGCCAGCGCTTCCCGATCTTCGACCTCTTGGTGCTCTCCGACGGGTCTCTGCCACCGACACTGGCGGAGCTTTGCCGCTAGCAGAAGCCGCGGACGAGCGTCCTAGGCCTTGGAAGGGGCGCTCAGGGCGCGGCTGAGCAGGCGCAGGTGGGGCAGCCCTTGTCGAGGACGATCCGCCAGCGACCGTCGGCCGCGCGGCGCCAGACCGAGGTAAAGGTACCGATGCGCTGTCCCTCCGGGTCGTAGACCGGCCCGGAGGACAGCGCGAGGTTTCCCGAGTCGAGGACCGCGACGTCCTCCGGCGCCCAGGAAAAGGGGGGTGCTTCGGTCTCGAAGTACTTCTTCCAGGCCTCGGCGACGGCACCCTTGCCGCGCAGCTGGACCGAGCCCGCGAAGAAGACGGCCTCGTCGTCGAGGAAGGTGACGAAGGCGCCGTGGTCGCGGTCCGCCATGGTGCGGGCGAAGGCCGCCTCGGTTTCGCGCACCTCGGCGGAGGGGTCCGCCGGATCCGACCCTTCACCCGCGGCTGGCAGGCCTACGACGGCGAGGGCGAGGATCAGGGCGAGGTGCATCGACGCGATGCGAAGACGTGCAGGGTGCATGGGCTCTCCTCCTGACGGGGCGGGTGGCTCGAGCCTCGGGATACGCAGCGGCTGCTCACGGGTTTCTCAGGGCTCGCCGGCCTCGGCGCCTTCACCGGTGGCCGTCTGGGCCCCCAGGCCCAGCGCCTTGATCCGCCGGTAGAGGGTCGACTGAGGGAGCCCCAGGCGCTCCGCCGCCTGGAGAACGCTGCCGCGGGCGGCGCGCAGGGCGAGCTCGATCTCGTCGCGTTCGACCGCCTCGAGGGTCGCCTTGAGGCCCGTGGTCGACCCTTCACCGGGACGGCTGGCGCGGACGGCGGGGGAGAGAAGCGCCGTATCGAGGAGATCGCCGTCGCCGAGGAAGAGCACGGCGCGGGCGATCTCGGTCTGCAGCTGGCGGATGTTGCCGGCCCAGGGGAAGGCCTCGAGGGCGACGACGGCGGCGCGGGAGATGCCTGCCGGCCGGACGCCCAGCGCCGCGGCTTCCCGTTCGAGGAAGAAGGCCGCCAGGTTCCCGATGTCGGCACGCCGGCGGCGGAGCGGGGGCAGCGTCACCTCCCAACCGGCGATGCGGTGGTAAAGGTCGGCGCGGAAGTCACCCGCCGCCAGCATCGCCTCGAGGTCGCGATGGGTGGCCGAGATGACCCGTACCCGGGCCGGTCGCGGTTCACGGCCACCGAGGCGGTAGACCTCGCCTTCTTGCAGGGCGCGCAGGATCTTCGCCTGGGTCGCCGGCGCCATGTCGCCGATCTCGTCGAGGAAGAGCGTGCCCCCGTGGGCTTGCTCGAGCTTGCCGGCCCGGGCCTCGACGCCGGTGGCGACGCCGCGCTCGACCCCGAAGAGCTCGGCTTCGAGCAGATCGTCGGGAAGCGCCGCGCAGTTGAGCGCGACGA
>JAGQSE010000018.1:9416-18405 GCA_020439725.1 Acidobacteriota bacterium | reverse complement strand
GGCCTGGCCTTTGGTCTCGACGGTCTCCTTTACCTCCTGGGAGAGGATGGGGGCGCGTTTCTCGAGATCCTCGCCCCCGGCGACGGTGCCCTGGTTGCCGATCTCGATCTCGGCGTCGACGTCGGTGCCATCGACTCGCTCACCCCGCTTCCGGGGACCGGCGACTTCCTCGCCGCCGCCAGCGGCCAGCTCTGGCGCCTTGACCCGACGGTGCCGTCGCTGACGCTCTTCGCTTCGCTCGAGCTCGGCACCGTAGGTGACCTCGTCGCCCTCTCCTATCGACCGCTCGACATTGCTGCCGTCACCACCACCATCACCGGTGTCGTCGAGGACCCCTTCGTCGGTCCCCTCGACGACATCGAGGTCCACTTTCTCGGCGTCACGACCAGCACTGCTCCGGACGGCACCTTCACCTTCCCCGACGTCGTCGTCCCGGTCGCCAAGATTCGGGTCCAGGCCATCGACTACGGCACCGGTGAGTCCACCGTTTCCCCGGCCATTGATCCAGTCCCCGGCGGCGTGACCGACGTCGGGACCCTCGAGATCATCGGAGGGGGTGGGTAGGGTCGGGCTCTAGAATTGTGGTGACCTGTCCCATAATGTCGTGCGGTCCGGCCGGACGCTGAGGCCGACACGACATGAGCACCTTCGAAGAAATCGTCGCCGCCGTCGACCGCGCCCTCGCGGAGCTCGGCTTCGAGCGGAGCTCCAAGCTGCGCCGCATCGTTTGGCAGGGGCGGTACGACGGGCGACCGTGCTCCGTGTCCGTGGCGCCCCAGAGCCGGACGCGGTACGCCGGCGAGGTGCGGGTGCGGCAGCACCTCGGGTGGCGGCTGCGGGCGGAAATGGGCCTGAGCGCTCGGGTGCTGGTCTTCTTCGTCCGCGAGACCATCGCCGAGAACGCCGTCGTGCGCTGGATCTATCGCCTCAAGCGCCAGGAGGTCCTGCCGGTTCCGAAGGTGCTCGAGGGCTTCCGGGTGGTGGCTCGGCAGGCGCCTTGGGCCGAGGCCCTGATCCGCGACACCGCCGCAATGACCGCGGCGGCGGACCTGCTACGTGACAAGGCCACCGCCAAGCTGGCCGGCAGCGTGCATCTCGGTGCCACCGTCGAGACTGGGAAGATCTACTACGCGAGCCCGGTGCTCCAGCCGGCGGACCTGACGGCGGAGCGCTGCCTGTGGATCCTCGCAGGCCTCGAAGAGATCGCGCAGGCCGCCGAGCGGTTGCCACCCCCTGCGAACCCCCACGTCCCCTCCCGTTTCGAGCGCTTCGGCCAGGAGAATCCGGCGCTCGTCGCCGTCGCCTGTCTCGGCTGTGCCCTGGCTTTCCTCGGCGGCGGAGCGCTGGTCCTCTTCGCGCTCCTGGCCCTTCTCGCGCGCTGAAGAAGCAGCGGGAGACCTGGGCACCCGGTGCCGGTCAGCGCGGCACGACCCGCTTCCCGGTGGGTTCGAAATCGCCGCTTTCGAGGTTCGCCTTGACGATGTGGGCGCCGCGGGCGCCGAGACGGCGGTTGGGGTTGAAGGTGACCGGCGGGAGGAGGCGGGTGTCGTATTCGTAGAGACCTTCGAGGGCCTCGATCAGCCCCTCGCGGGAGAGGTCGCGGCCGGCACGGCTCAGGCCCTCGACCAGCACCTCGGCGGCGGCGAGGGCGGAGAGCTGGGCGGCGAGGTGTCGCTGGGCGAGGCCGTGGCGTTCGGCGAGCTGCCAGATCTCCTCGAGCCGGGCGGGCTGCGCGTCCGACGGAAGCACGGGGAAGGCCAGGATCAGGCGCCCATCGAAGCCCTTGGGAGCGGCGAGGACGTGGGCGCCGGCGAAGACACCGGGGATCAGCACCGACGGGTGCCAGCCCGCCCTGTCAGCCCGGTCGAGCAGTCGCGACAGGGCGGCCCCGCCGGTGAGTACCAGGAGGGCGTCGCGGCTCGATCCGCCGGCGGCGAGCGGGCCTGGGAGCTCGTTCGGGGTGAGCGTGAGGACCTCGGCCCAGCGGTCGAGGCGGGCCTGGTCGACGGCGGTGCGGACCCAGGCGTCGGTGGCCTCCTGGCGGGTGCTGCCGATCGCGGGGGTCTCGGGGCGGACGATGACCAGCCGCCCGAGGTCGGCGCCCAGCTCCTGGGCCGCGAAGTCGACCAGCGCACGCGCCTGGTCTTCGATGCCGCCCAGGAAGTAGAAGACCTGCCGGTTGGGCGGCAGCTCGAGGTCCGGCTGGACGGCGAAGGGGCCGACGACGGGAAGCTGAAGGGCATCGAAGAGCCCGGCCAGGGTCGCCTCGTGCCAGGTCATGTCGGCGGCGACCAGGGCGAAGGGAAGGTCGCGTTCGAGCTCGGTGCGGATCGATGCCTCGAGGGCCGGCTCGTCGGCCCCGGCGGGGAGGTCGATGCTGCGGAAGCGGATCTGCCGACCGTAGAGACCGCCGCGGTCGTTGATTTCGTCGAAGAAGGCCCGGAGCGCGGCCTCGACCGCGGCTGCCTGGGCGCTCCCCGGGGTGCGCAGCGTACCGAGCACCAACGAGTCGTCCGAGATCCCCGGATCCCGGCGCTCTTCGAGATGCTGGAGGTACGCCACCAGGTCGGCGGCGTCGCGGTGCGACAGGTGATAGCGGGGCATCGTCGTGCTCAGTGCGTTGCCCCCGGGGTCGGAACCCATGGTGATGGCACGTACCACCGAGCGTTCGTCGTAGGCCGGGTGGCTGCGACCGGTGTCGGTCTTGCCGCCGCGGGGATCGGTGAGCGAGGGCCAGGTGAGGTTCGAAGGGCTGACGCCGCCTTCGGGTTTGCCCTTGCCGTCGCGGCCGTGGCAGCTGGCGCAGGGCAGGACCGAGGCCTCGACGAGAAATCCGTCATCGCCAAAGGCGGCCTCGATCTTGCCGCCCTCGGCGGTGACGCCACGCTGGTAGATGGCCTCGCCGCGAGCCGGATCGCCGGGCTCGAGGGCGGAAGCCACCGTCGCCAACCCGAGCGCGAGACCGATCGCGCCCGGGACCAGCGCCGTCGCCAGGGCCCTCCGGAGGATCATTGACGGTCTTCCAGGACGCTCTCGAGGACCTGGATCAGCTCTTCGGCGGGAGCGAGGCCCATGGCCTTCTTCCACAATCCCGTCGGCTCGTTGCCCATGATCATGACCGACTGGTGGGTGTCGGGCTCGTCGACGTACTGGCCGAGCTTCTTGAGCGCCAGGGCGACGTTCTCCTTCTCGCCGCTCAGCAGGTACCAGCCGGGTCGTGCGCCAAAGGTCTCGGCGAAGGTGTGGAGCCGCTCGGGGGTGTCGTTCTCGGGGTCGACGGAGATCGACAGGATGTGGACGTCCTTGCCGAGCCGGTCGCCGAGGAAGCGTTGCATCTTGGCGAGGCGCGCGGCCATCGCCGGGCAGCTGTTGGCGCAGGAGGTGAACATCGCGTTGATCACCACCACCTTGCCCTGGAGCAGGTCGCTGTAGAGATGGTGACGGACGCCGTTCTGGTCGACCAGCTCGACGTCGGTGAAGTACTCGCCGGCGCCGCGGGCGGTCGGTGCGGCGCCGACGGCGGCCGCGATGCCGGTGCCGCCGGCCAGGGTCAGCACGAGCGAGAGGGCCGGGAGGGTGGAAAGCAGGCGGACGGTGGAACGGCACACAGCAGCAAAGGTGGGGTTCATCGCGCGTCTCCTTCAGGGTTCGGGCGGCCGTCTTCGACGAGGTCCTTCAAGATCGAGGCGAGCTTGGCCGGCGGCGTCAGGCCGTTGACCCGCATCCAGCGGTGGCTGCGATCGTTGCCCAGGAGGACGATGGGACCGTGATCCTCGGGGGTCGGGGTGAAGACCTCGAGGGCGCGGAGCACCTGGTCGACGTCCTGCTTCGATCCCGTGAGCAGGGTCCAATCCTCGCTGGCGCCAAACTGCGCGGCCCACTTCTTGAGCCGCTGTGGGGTGTCGGTGGTGGGGTCGATGGAGACTGAGACGAGACCGACCTCGCGGCCGAGAAGCTCGCCGAGCTCGCCCTGGAGCTTGCCGAAGCTCGCGCCCATGGGCGGGCAGATGGTGGTGCAGGAGGTGAAGATGAAGCTCATCGCCACCACCTTGTCCTCGATGAGGTCCTGATAGAGGTCGACGGGATGCCCGTCCTGGTCGACCAGCGGCACGTTCGGGAGCCTGAGGTCGTGGGACTCGCCGTCGGTCGGCGACGGCTCGGCCGCAGGATGGGCGTGGGTCTCGGGCTCGTCGGCGGTGTCCGCGGCCATGGCATGGCCGGCGTGGGCGTCGTGGTCGGCGGTCATCGCCGGGGCGTCGTGGCAGGAAGGCGTCTCGGCCCAGGCGCTCGGGCTCGGGGCCACGGCGAGGGCGGCGGCGAGCGCCAGGGCGCTCCACGGCAGGGACGAGGGGTGGCGCAGCAAGGAAGACGAAGGCGAAAGGAACGACATCGGTGTCATCTCCTGTGTCATGGAACGGGGTGGGCTCAGGGCATTCCCGAGGCGTCGGCGGGCGAGGCCTCCCGGGCGTTGAGCAGGAGGTACCGCGACTCCTGGAGCTTGATGCCGAGGGATTCGGAACCGACGAAGACGTAGTAGATGCCGGGACGCGGCGGCGTGAACGAGAAGCCGTAGACGCCGTCCCCTCGGTCCTCGGCGACCTGGCGGGATTGCCACAGGCCCGGCCCGAGGAAGGTGAGGGTCGAAAGATCGCTGACGCCTTCGACGGTCGACTGGTCGAGGCGGCTCAGTAGGCGGAACTCGACGTTGACCGCCTGACCGACGGTGATCTGACGGCTAGCGATCAGGGGCTCGATCCGCACCTTGGGGAGGGCGGCCTGGCGCTCCTGCTCGCGTACCGGGTCGGCGGCGACCTCGAGCTGGAAGCAGTGCACCAGCTCCGGGGAGTCGAGATAGAAGGCCACGTCGTAGCTCCCCGGCCGGCGCAGCTGGACGGTGGTCTCGTAGCTGCCCGGGTCCTGCTCACGCAGGCTCCGGTCGACCACCTGCACCGCCAGCGGTTGGCGGTTGTAGTTCTGGAAGCTGCCCATGGGCGCCGCCATGCCTTCCTTGTAGAAGTAGATGATCTTGTCGGCGGGGTTGGCCACCAGGACCGCGGCGGCCCCGGGAGCCTGGACGATGGAGGCCGCCGGCAGGAGGGCCGCGCCGACGGCGGGGGGGCGCTGTCCGCCGGGAAAGTCGACGACGGAGATCGGCTGCCCTTCGCGACCCACCTCGTCGAGGGGCACCATCAGGACCAGCTCGCTTCCCAGGTGACGGATGTAGGCGAGCTCGTCGGTGAAGGTCACCTGGTGCGGACCCTTCTCGGTGCTGCCGGTCTGGACGATGCGCTGTCGCGAAGCGTCGAGGATGCGCAGCTGATCGGTGTCGGTGTTGACCAGGAAGCCGAAGCGGCCGTCGGGGGCGAAGCGCATCTCTCCGAGCCCCGGCTTGGCCTCGATGCGGGCGATGGCTCCGCGGGTCGGGCTGAGAACCGTCACCGTCCCCGCGTTGTGATCGACGGCGTAGGCGGTGCCGGCGGCGCTCGAGAAGGCCAGCGACGACGGGCTGGGCCCGGTCGGCACGTCCGCGACCCGGGTCAGGGTTCGGGCGTCGATCACCGAGACGGTGCCTTGGCCGAAGTTGCTGACGTAGGCGAAGCGATCGGCCGGGTCGAGGAGCAGGTCGTGGGGCCCGGCACCGGTGGCGAGGCGCGCTGCGAGGATGCCGGTCTCGAGGTCGAAGACCGCGACGCCGGAACCCTCGCTGCTGCCGTCGTCGCTCACCCACAGCTGGCGACCGCTGGCGCCGAGCGCGAGCCGAGCCGGTGCGAAGCCTGGGTCGAGGTCCGCCACCACCTTCCAGATCTCGGTGTCGACGACGGCGATCTTGCCCGCCGCCGGCATCGAGACGTAGAGCCGTCGGCCCTTGGGTCCCAGCACCCAATCCTCGCCGCGCGCCTCGAGCTCGACCAGCGCCAGGAGCTTGGTACTGCCAAAGCCGAAGAGGGGATCGACGATGGTGATGGTGGCGTCGTCGTTGAGCGCCAGGACGTAGTAGACGTTGAGGTTGAGCTCGGGCTGCGAGAACAGGCTGCCGCCGAGGAAGGTGCTGACCTTCTCCTCGCAGGTCTCGCGCTCGTAGCGCACGCCGGTGGGCACGCGGTCCATCCAGGCGGCGGGGTAGAGACCCGACAACGGCGCTTTCGACGCGGTGTCGGTGACGTCGAAGCGGACGCGTACCTGGTCGCCCTCGGCGAGCGGCCCGCTGCCGTCGCCGATGCGCTCGATCGCGAACCGGATCTGGACGCCTTCCTCTTCGATGCCGGCGGGATCCTGGGGCACGCTCTCGGCGCGGGCCGGTGCGCCGAGAAGCAGGCAACCGGCGGCCAGGGTCGAGACTCCGAGGGTACGAACGATTCGTGAGGCCATCGAGGGGTTCATCACGGTTCCTCTTGGAAAGAAAGACCAGCGGATCGGAACGGGACGAGAGCGAGGGCGGAGCGTTCCGCCCCCGCTCTCCGGGTCCTCACTCGACCCTGAGGATGCCCCACATGCCGTTGACCAGGTACCAGGGCACGTAGTCACCGTAGAGGTAGTCCCCGGTCACCCGGTAGGCGCCACCGGCACCATGCTTGAGCACGGCGTCGAAGTGGTTCGAGGGACCGTGACCGTAGCGGGCACCGACCCACGGCGAGGTCGGGTTGTCGCCGATCTCGTGGGAGTCGTCGATGTACGGCGTCTGCTCCCAGACGTGGCCGTGGACGTTGAACACGTGGGCCTGGGTGTGACCGCCGGGGTGGACCACCCGGAAGCGCGCGGGGACGCCGGCGTCGGCGGTGAACACCGGGGTCACCGGGTCACGGTTGCCGATGAAGGCGTTGGTGAAGACGTCGTCGAAATCGGTGATCTCGCGCGTCCTCGTCGGTGCGCTTTCGGGCTTGTAGCCGTGGCGGAACCAGATCGGTTCGGTGCGGTAGTTGAAGGCCTTCTGAGCGTTCTCGGTGGCATCCTCGTTGACCTTCATGCTCATGACGGGCTCGGTGCCGCCGGCACCGGACCACTCGCCGGAGTAGCGCAGGTTGATGTCGTTCTGGAAGACCAGAGCGAACTCGCGGAACAGCCCGCCGCCCGGCGTGCGGATGGTCGCCGAAGCTCGCGTCCTGCGGTTCTCGGGCTCGTCGTTGTAGTTGGCGGTGTCGGTTAGATCCCAGCTCGAGCCTTCGGGCTCGATGATCAGAGCGCCGACGGCCGCCTTGTTGGTGTGCTGGATGGGATCCGACGAGCTCAGGCCGATGGCGCCGAACTCGATGGGGGTGGCGACGATGCCCAAGGACGTGGTCTCGATGTGACCGGCGTACCAGAAGTAGGTCACCATCTCGCCGGGGGACACCGACTGCTTGCCGTATTGCGCGGGGTTCAAGCCCACGTTGCTGCCGTCTCCCTGACGGATGTCGTAGAACACCAGCTGCGGGTGCAGGCTGACGTCGAGGGACGGGGTGACGTCGTTGGAGTTGAAGTGCTCGATGATCATCGGCACACCGCTCCAACCGTCGAGCTCCTGGTACTGCCCGACGCCCGAGCCGTAGGAGGCGGGGAGGTCGTTGCGCAGCGTGACCTCGATGCAGTCACCGGCGTTGGCGCGGAGCACCAGCGGCTCGACGGGGGCGTCGGGGCGCAGCACCGGCCGGCCGGAGGAGTAGTCGAGGTCCGCGGTCTCGACGAAGAGCATCGCCGTCGGGTCGTGGAGCGGCCCCTGGTTGACGGCGCTCGACGGCGGCAGATCGGGATCGTCGGGATCGTCGAGGCGCTGCACCACGGTGTCGCGCCAGTTGTAGTAGAGGGTGCCGTCCGGCAGCGCCTCGCTGGCGGCGACCGCCGTGATGTCGTAGGTCTGCCGAGGTGCACCCCGGGGGCAGGCGACCGCGACCGTTTGCGTCGGGTCGGTGGGCGTCGCGATGGCCTTGTTGGGGACCAGGACGCCGTCGAAGGTGGAGGGAGAGGTCTTGCCACGGGTGGAGACCTCGTAGTCCTCTTCATCGACCGGTTCGAGACCCTGCGGGTTGTTGGGCAGAGCCTCGAGGCGATCGGCCTCGAGCTCCGTCTGGGTGCGGCCGCGATAGAGGCGAACCAGGCCCCAGAGGCCGGTCCACTGCCATTCGACGGCGGCGCTGGGCTTGTACAGGAAGTCGGCGGTTTGACCCGCCTGCAGACCCGGCATGTGGCCCACTTCGAGGTCGAAGAACTCGGAGATGCCCATGTTCTGGGAGTTGCGGTAGCCCGAGTTGCTATTGGCCGGCTCGAGCAGCCACTTGAGGCCGTGCATGGTGAAGTTGTGCTCTTCCTCGTGAGCACCCACCAGGACGCGCACCTTGACGTCGTCCCCCTCCTGCACGCGGAGGACCGGCGTGTAGGGGTCGCCCTGGGTCAGACCGCGGGTCAGCGGCGGGTAGGGACCGGCGCTCGGTACGCCCGCCTTGATCCCCGGGAAGAGGTTGTAGTCGGGATCCTCACGATCGGTCCGGGTCTGGTAGGCGAAGGAGAGATCCCCAGGATCCTCGAAGCCGGGCCGGTTGAGGGCCTGCTGGTTGGTGCCGGGGTTGCGCACACGCATGCCCACGGGCTCGTTGCGATAGTTGACCACCGTCAACCCGGGGTCGTCGGCCGACACCGCCTCAGGGCAGGGGGGCCGGGCGCCGGAGATCGGGCAGGCCTCGGGCTTCTCGAAGATGTGGTGCGGCACGGTCGATTTGCGACCGGGCGGGTTGATGGCGAAGGTGGGGTTGGCGAAACCGAGGGCCTCGGTGGGACACACCGGATCCCATTCGGGCTCGTAGGCGTGCTGGAAGTCGCCGAACTCGAGGAGGAACTCGCGGTAGCTGTTGCTGCCGTTGCGGATCGCCGCCTGCCAGCTGGTGGGGCCACCGTCGTCACGGCCGCTCGACAGCTGGACACCGCTCTCGTTGTGCACCCAGGTGCTGCCCGCGGGCTCGACGATCAGGCCGGCGTAGAGACCGACCTGCTGGTGGGTCGAGGGACCGAAGTGATCGTG
>JAGQSE010000018.1:0-9354 GCA_020439725.1 Acidobacteriota bacterium | reverse complement strand
TGGACCGTGGTCTGCGCACCCAGATAGTCGGGCAGCCCGTTGCAGTTGACGTCCGGGCCCGAGCCAAAGGTCGGGTGCGGGCGCGCCTCGGGGCATTCGAAGCTGGGCTCCGAGTCGGTGGAGCCGTCGTCGCACCCGTTGTAGGTGCGAATCGCGGCGATGCGCCGCTGCACCTCCTCGGGGCTGAAGGTGCCGTCCTCGTAGTTGAAGCCGTTGCCGCCGCCGTCGGAGGAGGTGACGTCGAACTTCACCAGGTGGATGTGCTGACCGAGGATGTCGGTGGGGGTGCGGACCTGGAAGTCGTCGAGCTCGTACTCGTCGGGGACCAGGTTGGTGCTCTGGAACTCGATGCACTGTCCGCTGTGGGCGCGGAAGAAGAACGGTTCCGGGGTGCGCGTACCGTTGAGGGTCGGCTGGACGTCCTCGAGCAGCGTGATGATGCGCTGCTGCGGGAAGTGCCAGCCGGACTTGTTGAGCACGATGTCGAGCTGGATGTTCGCGGCCTTGTAGGTCCGGAGGTCGTTGATCGGGGCCCCGGCGTCGGTGACGCAGGGATCGGCGTAGGGCGCGCCGGAGACCGCCTTCGCCTTGTTGAGCGCGAAGGTCTTGAGCGTCGGCGAGCCGTTGGGCAGCGGCTGCTGGTATCCCGTCGGGTTGTGGTGGAACTCCATGGCCAGCTTCTCGACCGGCTCGCCGGCCTCGTCGCGAGGCTCGACGGGCATCGAGACCAGATGCTTCGAGAAATCGAGGCGGGTCTCATGATGGGTCGCGAGACCCGGTCCCGAGACCACGTGCCGGGCCAGACCGCCGTCGTCGAGGGTGTCGAGGGGCGGATGCGGCGGCCGGTGGCCCGAGATGCCCGGGATGAAGAACGGGTAGCCCGGGAAGATCCAGTCGCGGTCACCGGCCTTGAGCGCCTCGCGCAGCTTGTCGATGTCGTCGATGATGTCGACCTCGCCGGCGACGATCTGTACCGGCGCCGGCAGCACCGGCATCGGCTGGTTGGGGATCGGCACCAGGCCGGGGATCGGGGTGCCGGCGTCGATCTCGCCGTCGGGAAGGGCTCGGGAGCCCAGCGCCGGGCGTCCCTCGCCGTCGAGCTCGGTCCCCAGCTCGAGGACGTCGTGGACGCGCCACAACGACCACATGCCCTGGGCGAAGTGGGGATAGAAGTGGCAGTGGAAGATCGAGTCGCCCACGGTCTTGTTGCGGTTGCCGCTGCCCTCGTAGGCGATCTCATAGGTGAAGGCGCTGCCCTGGCCGATGGCCTGGCTGTCGAGATAGGTCGAGTCGGGATCGAGGGGCGAGCGCATCCACTGGTGGGCGTGGAGGTGGAAGACGTGGTGGTCGTCGGAGCCCGCGTGGAGGTTTCTGAACTTGACGTGGTCGTTCAGGTAGCTGTGGTAGACGTTCGAGGGATCGTCGGGGTAAAGCGCCATCGTCGCCTTGGGTCCCTGGTCGGGCTCGCAGGGCTCGATGCCCGTCGCCGGATCCGGGTCGAGGGTGTCGAAGTCGCAGGGCGCGTTGGCCGGGATGTCGACCACCATCGACGGATCGCCGACCGCCCAGGAGCTCAGGAAGAACTCCTCGTAGAGACACTCGGCGCACTCGTGGACCGGGCCGACGCCCAGACGGTTGGCCAGGATCTCGGCGCCGATGCCGCCGGTGCCGTAGTTGATGGCGAAGGCGTCCCTGGCGCTGTGCAGGGTGAACTCGAGCTCGTCGTCGTAGAACTGCGGGAAGGCCTGCACCGCGGCGATCTCGTCGTGGAAGATGATCGTGAACTCGCGGAAGGGCTCTCGCCGGTTCGGATAGACGTCGGTCGACCTGGGATATGGGGCGCTGAAATCCCCACCGTCGCGACCGGTGATGATCGCCGTCAGGTCGGAGTGGGCGATCTCCTGGGTCAGCGAGTCGAGCATCCGCAGCTTGGGCAGGCCCTGCCGCAGACAGTCCTCCGCGGCGGTGTAGCGCTCGGCGTAGTCGATCACCGGGTAGCTCGTGAGATCGTCGGTGCGGGTGCTTTCGAGGATGGCCTCGGTGACCTGGCTGCGGTACCACTCGGCGCCCGCCGGCTCGACGGTCACCGCACCGAAGAGACCGGTGCCGATGGAACCCGCGTCGCCTTCACCGCCGACCGGGGCACCCATGCTGTGGACCACGAACGTTCCCTCGTGGGCGGCATAGAACTCGTAGACGATCGAGTCGCCGGGGTCGACGATGCCGTTGCCGGCGGGGCCGTTCTGCCCGACGTTGGCGCCGGCGTCGGCGATGACGTTGCGCAGCTCGAGACCGACGATGTGGAACGACGCGGCCCGGGTATGGGGCTGCTCCTCGTCGGCCGGCGTCGGGGCCAGCAGGTTTTCGAACTCGACTCGCAGGCAGTCGCCCGCGTTGACCCGCAGGACCAGCGGCCGCGGCCGCTTGTCCTCGCGCAGCTTGACCTCACCGGCCTTGAGGGTGCCCGCGTAGCACTCGCCCGGGTCCTTGGGGTTGTGGCTCGCCGGCACGACGTCGTGGCGCAGGGCGTAAATCATGCCCTGCGGCTCCATCGCGCCATAGCGGTTCCAGGCCCAAGGCTGATCGAGCGCCACCACGTCGGCGGTGACGACATTCGAGCAGGCCTGGGCCTCGGCAGAGACGGGGAAGAGGAGTGGAGTGAGCATCCAGGCCAGGGCCAGGATCCTCGGGAGGTAGCGCACGCATCTGGAATCGATCAAGAGCCTCTCCTTCCGAAGTCGGTCGTCCTCACTACGACTCGGCCCGGATCCCGCTGCGAGGGGGACCCGGGCCGAAGGGTCCCGCTGGCTGCGACTCGCGGTCACCGAAGCTTCACGACGGCTCCTGGGCGGCTCCGGCATCTCGCTGCCTTCGCCAACCAGCAGTCCTTCAATCAAGCGATCTGGCAGGAGGGTATTGAGGCTCACCTTTCAAGGTAATGAACGTGAATATTGTTAAGTGGCGATAATGCGATTATTTGTTGTTGAGGGCCCTGCGACCTGAAGGCAGAGCGTTGCGCGGAGGGGGAGGCGAGGGGGCCCGGCGAAGCCGGTCAGGCCATCCGGCCGGAGCGGCCGCGGAGCTGCGGGTCAGGCGCCGCCCAGCCGCTCGAGCGCGGTCTGGCAGGCGGTACCTTCGGTGGTCTGGCCGAGGGGGCCGAAGAGATCGAGGGCCAGGCGGTATTCGCGTCGTGCCGTCGCCAGGTCGGCGGCGGCCTCGGCGACTTGACCGAGACCGTAGTGGCCATAGGCGGCGAGGAGGTCCGAGTCGAGACCCTTGGCCAGGTCGAGAACCTCCGCGAAGCCCGAGCGCGCCTCGTCGTTGCGCCCCGCGAGGCGCTCGAGATCGGCGCTGTTGTAGAGCGCTTGCGCGAGGCTCTCGGGGAGCTCGAGACGGCGGTAGCTCTCTGCGGCCTTGCGGAAGTGAGCCAGGGCGATACCGGTGTCGCCGGTCTTCTTGGCGACGGTGGCGAGGCCATAGAGCGAGTCGGCCTTGGCCTCGTCGCTGGCGGAGGCCTCGAGGGCCTCGGCAAAGAGGCTGCGGGCGATCTCGTAGCGCTCCTCGCGCAGCCTGAGGTAGGCGAGGCTGCGGAGCGAAGCGGCGAGCTCATCGGGGAGCCCCAGCTGTCGTGCCTGGTCGACGGATTCCTCGAGGTAGCGCGCGGCGGCGTCGACTTCGCCCAGCGACCGGTGCAGGTTGGCGAGGTTGGTGAGCGAGGTGACGAGGCCCCGCGTGTCGCCGATCTCGCGTTTGAGCTCGACCGATCGCTCGAGGGCCGAGATGGCGCCGCGGGGGTCGTTGCGGCTCAGGAGGAGCGATGCGAAGTTGTTGAGCGTGGTGGCCTCGGCCTTGCGGGTGCCACGGCCGCGGAGCAGGTCGAGGACCCGGCGGTAGAGCTGCTCCGCCTCGTCGAGACGGCCGGTGCGCTGGAGCAGCTGAGCCCGGTCACCCAGGGTCATGGCCTGGCCCAGGGAGCTCTTCATCTGCACCGTCAGCGCTTCGGCGCGGTCGAGGGCGGCGAGGGCGCCGGGGATGTCGCCCAGCCGGCCGAGGGCCCAGGCGTGGGTCAGGTGGCCGTCGACGGCGAGCAGCGGAGCACCGCGTTCGGCGGCCTCGGCGATGGACTCGAGGGCCCGATCCCGCGACGCCTCGAAGTCGCCCAGGTCGGCGAGGAGCCCCGCCTCGAGCCGCGAGATGCGGGGATCGCCGACGGCGTCGGGGATCGACTCCCGGACCGCGGCGAGGGTTTCGAGGGCCTCGCGGAAGCGCCCCGCCGAGCGTTGGGCCTTGGCCAGCTGGAGCCCGTTCTCGGCGTCGTCGGGGTAGAACTGCCACAGCGCCTGCCAGCGGGCGACGGCGTCGTCGGGCCGTCCGTCGAGCGCCAGCTGCCGGGCCTCGATGGCCAGCCGTAGCGCTCGCGGCAAGTCGACGGCGTCGTCGAGGGCGGCGCGGGACTCCTCGCGGGCGCGGGCGTCGAAGCCCAACGAGGCGTAGGCCCGCGACAGGGCGTCATGGATCAAGGGGTTGTCGGGAGAGCGGGCCAGGGCCTGCTCGAGCAGCGACCGGGCCGGCTCCGACTCCTCGCGGCGCAGCATCTCGAGCGCTTCCGAGTACAGCCGCAGGGTCTCCGCGTCGGGCATCCACAGCCCGGCAGGATCGACGGCGCTGCCCGAGACACCGAGGGAAGCCTGGAGGGATCTCGCGAGACGGGTGGCCCCCGGCGACAGGTCCTCTTCAGTGCAGCGTTCCTGGGCCCAGGCGATGACCGCGCCGTCGGCGGTGCGCTGGACCTGCGCCTGGAGGAGGAGCTCTCCGGCCTCCCCGCCGGTGGCCGGCAGATACGCCCCGGCGACCACCCACTCGACGCCGAGGTTGGTGCCGACGGCGGCGAGGGTGTCGCGGCCGTAGTCCGGCTGGCGCGGCAGCCCGAGCTCCTGACCCATGCGCGCGACGGTCTCGCCGGACACCAGCCGCAGGCGGCCGGCGGTGGCCAGCTCGAAGCGTAGGACCTCGGCCACGGCGCCACCGATCCAGGCCTCGTCCTCGTCGAGACCCAGGTTGGCGAAGGGCAGCACGGCGAGGGACAGCCGAGCCTCGTGGGCCGCCGGTGCCGCGCCCCGGGATCGCCACCAGATCACGAGGGCGGCGCCGGCGACGAGCAGCACCACGACCGCCAGCCACAGCGGGTGGGGCCGCCGCCGGCCCCGGGCTCGTCCGTTCGACGGGGTAGTTGCCGCAGGGCTCGGCTCGGTCGCCGGCGAGCGGGCGGCCGGCGCCGGGACACCTTCGGTGGCCATCGGGTCCTGGTCGTCCGCGCCATCTTCGACCTCCGCGACGAAGCGGTAGCCGCGACGGTGGACCGTGGCGATGTAGCGGGGGCGTTCGGCGGTGTCGCCGAGGGCGGCTCGCAGCTCGCTCACCGCCTGCCGCACCGAGTTCGACGACAGGTGCTCGGTGCCCCAGACGCGGTCGAGGAGCTCGTCCTGGGACACCACGCGGGGTGCCTCCTCGACCAGGAGCGCGAGCAGGCGGAAGGTCTGAGGGCGGAGGGCGATCTCTCCTTGGGGACCCTCGAGACGGCCGGCGCCGAGGTCGAGCGTCAGCTCGCCGAAGCGGTAGAGCATGGCGTGCTCGGCGCTCCTTGACGCTTTTTTGACGGTTTCTGAAGCTCTTTGACGCCGCGCTCCGGCAGTCTCGACCGGTGTCGGCGTGGTGCTCGATGAGCGAGCCCGAAGCCGGCGGAACCTTCGTTTCGTTCCCGGAAAGGAGACTCCATGAACCGCGTGCTTTCGATCCTGGCGGTGGCGCTGACCCTCGGCGTTCTGCTCCCCGCCTCCGCCGCCCGGGCGGATGAGATGCAACTGCTCTTCCACCAACAGGCCGCCGGCGGCCACCAGGTGATCCACGCCACCTCGCTGGTGTCACCGTCGCCGCCGCCGCCGAGCGGTCCGCCGTCGCTCGAGGACCAGGCGCTCCACGACAGCATCCAGTGGCTCCTCACCCACCAGATCTTCACCGCCCCGGAGCTCGAGAACTTTGGTTTCGAGGCCACCGTCACCGGCGACAGCATCGTCATCGTGGCGTCGGGCGCCGGTGGCGACATCGTGATCATCCTGAGCAACGGACCGATCTTCCCCCAGCCGATTCCCCAGGACTGGCTGATCAACGTCAATGTCGTGCGCAAGATCTACAACGGCTTCTGAGGCCGCCCTGCCCACTTCGGATCCCTTCCCATTCACCCGATTGTCTAGGAGTTTACCAATGAAGAAGATCTTCCGGATCGCCGTCCCCGCCTTCGTCCTCGTCGTCGCTCTCACCACGCCGGTGGCCAGCTGGGCCCAGGGCGGCTCCTGGACCGCCGACACCGTCGTCGGTCCGTTGCCGCTGCCCGTCGTCTCCGTGGTCGGTGCCGGCCAGACCTGCGAGGAGGCCAAAGCCAACGCCAAGGATGCCCTGATGGAGGACTATTTTCTGCTCAAGGTGACCTACGGCGCGTGTCTGTGCACCGACGTCACCGATCCGTGGACCGGCGAGTACCTGACCACGCTGTGCTCGGTGAAGGCCACGGCCATCGGCTTCCGCAAGCTCATCGCTCTCGGCCCCTGAACCCTCGGCTCGCCCCTACCGACCGCCGGGCCCCGGTCTCGTGCCGGGGCCCGGTCCCGTCCGCTCCGCCCGTTCCCCCCGACTCCGCCTCACCCGAGCCGTGCCTTGAGGGCCAGGAAGAGCTCCGCCGTCGCCAGCGCGTCGTAGAGCGCGTGGTGCTCGCGATGGGGCGGCAGCCCGAGGGCGGCGCGAGCCTGGGCCAGCTGCGTGGGGGAGGGCCGGGCGCCGGGCTCGATGAGACTGCGGCGGCGGTCGAGGCGGGCGAGCAGCTGAGCCGTGTCGACGACTTCGGGCCGGGGCCATGGGGTCTGCTGCTCGCGGAAAGCGCGGCGTAGCATCCGGACGTCGAGACGCGCCCAGTGGACGACGAGGGCACCGCCGGCGAGACGCTCGGCGAGGTCCGCCACCAGCGCCTCGAGCGACAGGGCACCGGCGGCCTCGTCGGGGAGCAGACCGTGGATGGCCACGGCGTCGCTGGCGCCGTCGCCGCCGGGCCGGACCCGTCGGTAGTAGCGCTCGCCCCAGCGGATCACGCCGCCCACGATGGGCACCATGCCGCAAGACAGGATCTCGTCGCGCTCCGGGTCGAGGCCGGTGGTCTCGAGGTCGAGGGCCCAGTGATCGGTGGCGGTCCAGGGCCGCCGTCGGAACCAGCCGAACATCGCCGTCTAGCCCAGCCGCCCGGTGTCGAGCCGTTGCTCGGTGGCCTTCTGCATGCGGTCGATGGCCAGGAACGCCTCGCGCAGATGCCGGCGCTCGGCGGCGGTCAGGCGTTCGAGGTCGACATGGTTCGTCGAGGGTCGGCCGACCCGCCGGTCCTCGAGCTGGGCGGCGAGGCGTAGACCGAAGGCGAAGCGGAAGGCCTCGGCGAGGAGCTCGGCGCCGTCCTCGCTGACCACGCCGGCACGGGCCGCCCGGCGCAGCCGGCGAAGCGTCGAGCCGCTGCGCCGGCCGGCCTCGAGGGCGAAGAGGCGGGCGAGCCCCGACACCGGCATCAGCGCTCCCGACTTGAGATCGACGCCCCCTTCCTCCTCGACGATGCGGTGGAGGAGCCCCAAGGGCGGGCGCTTCCTCATCGAGGCCCGCGCCAGCTGGCCGATGAACAGCTTGCGCTCGGCGCTCCGGCGGACGATCTCCTCGAGGGGCTCGAGGTCGAGGCCGCCGTGGACCACGCGCCAGTCGAAGAAATTGGCGACACGCATCAGGTTTTCGGGCTCGGGCTCCTCGATCCAGGTGGAGAACAGCTGCCGCCACTCGGCGAGCGGGTGACACCAGTGGGTGGCCATGAAGCCGCCCTGGCAGGGCGGGAACCCGACCGCGATCAGGCTCTCGACGCCGCGCCGGGCCAGCTCTTCGAAGTAGTCTTGCGCGGCTTCCGAGTCTCCGGAATGGATCAGCGCGTTGTCCTGGTCGGTGAGGAAGCTCTGCTCCTGCCGGCCCTCGGAGCCGAAGACGATCCAGGCGTGCTCCCCCGGCGCCGGACCCCGCTCCGCCGCCAGGGCCTCGCTCGCCAGGTCGAGGAGCCGCGCGCACAGCGCGTCGTTCAAGGCGGCCACCACCCGACCGATGTCGGTGGCCTCGACACCGCTGCCGTGGAGGGTGGCGACGGTGGTGGCGATGCGGTCGGCATAGCCCTCGAGGTCGGCGGGGGAGCCGGCGCTCTCGATCGCCTCGAGCAAGGCGGTGGGACTCTCGAGATGACCGCGGAGCAGGTCCGAGGAGGTGACCACGCCGCGCAGCCGGCCTTCGTCTTCCACCACCAGGTGATGACGGCCGCGCCGCAGCAGCTCGAGGAGCGCCTCGGCGCCGGGGGTCCTGCCGTCGATCCAGTCGACGGGGGAGGTCATCACCTGGCGAACCGGTGTCTCGACACCGAGGCCGCGGGCCAGGACGCGGCCGCGCAGGTCGCGGTCGGTGACGATGCCCACCGGATGCTCGACCCCTTCCTCGATCAGCAGCACCGAGCTCACCCGCGCTGCCTCCATCGCCCGCGCCGCTTCGCCGACGGTGACCGCGGTGGCCGAGTCCGCCGGCGGCAGCGTCAGGGTGACCGGGGGCCGGCGCACCAGGTCCTCCACCCGGCGGCCGAGGTCGCTGGTCAAGGGCACCGCCTGGGTTTCGGTGAGGCGCCGCAGCCGTGCCGCCAGCCCGTCGAGGAAGAAACGGGCGAAGGCGGGCTCGGTGTCGCACAGCGCGCGCACGGTGTCGCGGTGCAGCCGGTAGAGCAGGCAGTCGCGGTCGGCGGTGGCGTCGAGTCGCGGCGGCGTGTCACCGCTGGCGAAGGAGGTCAGACCGAAGATCTCGCCGGGTCCCAGCTCGACGACCCGCTGACCGTCGAGCTCGAGACGAACCTGGCCCTTGCGCACGGTGTAGAGGTAGGGATTGGGCTCGCCGTGGCCGAAGATCTCGTCGCCGGCCCGCGCCCAGGTGATCTCGAGCTCGCCCGCCACCCGCTCGCGGCCGCCGGTGGAAAGGGCGTCGAAGGGGGCGTGGCCGGAGAGGAAATCGAGGGGGTCCATGGCGGTCTCCTGGTGGCGGCAGGTCGGCGGCGGGATCAGGGATCGACGGCGAGGGGCAACAACACGCGGACGTGGGCGCGCCGTCCGTCGGCGCCGGGGCTGCGATCGAGGTCGAACCAGGCCTCGCCGCCGTGATCGCGGGCGGCGGTGCGCAAGGACGGCCCCGACTCCTCGTCCTCGAGGGCCTGGCCCTGCCAGTCCTGGAGCCGGGCGGCGTCGGTGGCTTCGG
>JAGQSE010000352.1 GCA_020439725.1 Acidobacteriota bacterium | reverse complement strand
GAGCTCGCCAGGCCGGGGCCGTCGTCCTCGACCCACAGCTCGAGGAGCCGCCGCTTGCGGCGCCAGCCGGTGCGCACGCCACCCCCCGTCTCGAGGGCCGCGTCGACGGCGTTGCGCACCAGGTTGATGAGCAGCTGGTCGAGCTGATCGGGGTCCGCCTCGAGGGCCAGCGGCGGGCCGGCCTCGACGATGACGGGTAGCCGCGTCTCGAGCCCGGCCACACGGCGGACACGTTCGGCCACCGAGATGGGCCGGAGACTCGGCGGAGGGAGCCGGGCCAGCCGTGCGTAGGCAGCGATGAAACGGCTCAGCGAGTGCGAGCGGTCCTCGATCAGCCCGAGCCCGTGGAGCAGGTCCTCCTCGCGACCTTCGACCGGCGGCTCGCGGGTCAAGAGGGTGCGCAAGGTCCCGGCGGTCGACCGGATCGGGGCGAGGGAGTTGTTGATCTCGTGGCCGAGGACCCGGATCAGGCGCCGCCAGGCCTGGCGCTCCTCTTCGCGCAGAGCGTGGGAGAGGTCGGTGAGGACGACCAGCTGGTGCTGGCGGCCATCGAGGCGAAAGGCGCTCCGGCGAAGGCCCCAGCGCCCGAGACCTCCGGGGAAGCTCTTCTGCATGGTCCGCTGCGGCGGGCCGTCCAACGTCTCGGCGAGACCGACCTCCGCCGCCGGGCGCCCCGCCAGCCGGTCCGCCGGTTGGGCCAGCAGCTCCTCGCCGGCCCGGTTGACCAGCTGCAGCCGGTCGTCGGCGTCGAAGGCGAAGACCGCGATGTCGATCTCGTCGATGACGTTGCGCAGCAGGGCGGTGGCCTCGACCGCGTCGAGACGCTGCTGGTGAAGCGTGGCGGAGAGCTCGTTGACCTCGAGCACCACCTGGTCGAGGGCGTCGTCGGCGCTTTCGAAACGGCCGCGGAGCGAGTAGTCGCCTTCGCGCAGCGCAGCCAGCAGGTTGGCGAGGGTCTGGAGCGGGTAGGCGACGCGGCGGCGCAGGAGGAGGGAAAGGCCCAGCCAACAACCGAGAACGAGGAGCGTCAGGCTCCACTCGACCCGCGGCGGATGCTCACCGGTCCACAGCAGGACGAGAGCCAGCACCACCGCCGGCAGCCCCGCCGCCAGCGCCAGCAGCAGGACCCGTTGCTCGTGGCTCAGGCGACGTCGCAAGACGGGCTCCCTTCCGGCTCAGAGCCCGTGGCGCTCGAGGCGCCGGTAGAGCGCGCTCCGGCTGAGCCCCAGGGTCTCCGCGGCACGCTTGACGTTGCCACCGGCGCGTTGCAATGCCTTCTTGATCAGGAGGCGCTCGACCTCCTCGAGGGTCAGGTCTTCGAGGACCGGGCCGCTCCCACCGTCGGCCCGCAACCCCAGGTCGACGGCGCGAACGTGGTCGCCACGACACATCAGCACGCCGCGTTCGACCGCGTGGTCGAGCTCGCGGACGTTCCCCGGCCAGGCGTAGCGGCTCATGGTCTCGAGCGCCCCGTCCTCGAACCCCACCACGGGCTTGCGGTAGTGCCGCCGGTGCCGGTCGAGAAAGTACTCCGCCAGCAGCTCGACATCGCCGTCGCGCTCGCGCAGCGGAGGCAGGCGGATCTCGATGGTGTTGAGGCGATAGAGCAGGTCCTGGCGGAAGCGGCCCTCGGCCACCTCCGTCGGCAGGTCGGCGTTGGTGGCGGAGAGCACGCGCACGTCGACGCGCTGGGTGCGCGAGGCACCGACACGCTCGAACTCGCCGGTCTCGAGCACGCGGAGGAGCTTGGCCTGCTGCGCCTGGGGCACGTTGGCGATCTCGTCGAGGAGAAGCGTGCCGCCGTCGGCCATCTCGAAGCGACCGACCCGGTCGCTCTTGGCGTCGGTGAAGGCGCCGCGGACG
>JAGQSE010000351.1:4612-6662 GCA_020439725.1 Acidobacteriota bacterium | reverse complement strand
TCAAGATCCAGGCGAACATGGACCCCAAGCACCGTGACCGCATCGCCTTCATGCGGTTGTGCTCGGGGCGCTTCGAGCGCGGGATGAAGGCGTACCACACGCGCACCGGCAAGCAGATCAAGCTCCACAACCCGGTGCTCTTCCTCGCCCGCGAGCGCGAGCTGGCGGAGGAGGCCTATGCCGGCGACATCATCGGCATCCCCAACCACGGCACGCTGCACATCGGCGACGCCCTGACCGAGGGCGAGGAGCTTCGCTTTACCGGCATCCCGAGCTTCGCGCCGGAGCTCTTGCGCAAGGTGCGGCCGGTGGACCCGATGCGCGCCAAACACCTGGGCCGAGCCCTCGAACAGCTCGCCGAGGAGGGCGCCGCCCAGGCCTTCAAGACCCGTCTCGGCTCCGAGTGGATCGTCGGCGTCGCCGGCGCGCTCCAATTCGACGTCCTCGCCGATCGCATCAAGACCGAGTACGACCTCGAGGTGCAGTACGCCTCGACCTCGGTGTTCGCCGCTCGCTGGGTCGAGGCCGACGACGTCCGCCAGCTCAAGAAGTTCGCCGACGCCAACCAGGCGGCCCTCGCCGACGACCACCACGGCTCGCCGGTCTTCCTGGCCAGAAACGACTGGCACCTGACCACCACCGCCGAGAACTGGCCGGACATCCGCTTCCGCAAGACCAAGGAGCCGGCACAGTAGGGGCGTCGCGACCCGTCGAGCCCCGGGCCGTCCTCCTCCGCCTTCGCCGCTACGGCTCACGCCACCCTGCCGACACGCGCTCGGAGAGATGGGCGGGCCGGTTCCGGGCACCCGCCCGAAGACCCGTGATCGGCGGAGCGCCGGCGCAGCTCGCCGCACCCGCACGCTCCGCCGACCGGGAGGCCCCAGCTAGGTGATCGTCACCGTGAAGTTGTACTGCATGTAGAGCGGGTTGATGAGGTGCGGCTGGAGGACGCCTTCGATGACCGTCGTGCCGGTCTTCTTGGCCACGAACTCCGCCCAGGTGCTGCTGGTGCCGTCGTAGTTGGGCTGGTAGCCGCAGCGCATCAGGGTCAGGAAAGTCGGGTCGTAGCCGTTGAACCAGCTCGCCCCCGGGTCGTTCTTCTCATTGGGAATGAAGGCCCAGAAGGGCTGTCCGACGACCGCGTTGATGGGGTGGTCCGGTCCGACCTGGACCGCTGCGGAGCCGACGTTTCCGAAGGTGGGCTTCTCGTTCGACATGAGGCTTCTTCCTTTCGAGATTCGCTCGGAACAGTGGATGACCGAGCGGCCACGAAGCCTCGGGCCCTCCCAGCGACGCTGAGAGCCAGTGCAGAAGCCTCCAGCCGAACGGCCTGGAAAAGCACGCCGCAACCGGCCACCCATGGTGCGTGCCAGACCATCCGTTCGGAGACTCAAACAAAAGCACAAGAATGTATTGATCGAGGGTATGCGCACATCCGCCGACCCGTCAAGACCCTTGCGGCGCCCGCTGGGCTCGCCGAGTGCGCCTCCGGGCGCTGAGGGCCGCCAACCCCATCGGCTCAACGACCAATTGGTAGCAGACGGGGGAGCCGGCAGGAAGCGGTCGGCGGGGCGAAAGAGGTTGAAATTGATGCTGTGACAGCATATCGTCGCTCCATGAACATCTCAACTCGCCTCGTCCTCGCCGGCTTGCTGGTGGCGATTGCCGCCGCCGAGCCCTCCTCTGCCGAGACTTTCGAGCTCGGCCCACCGCTGCTCCAGGTCACCGCCCAGGGCGTCGAGGTCACCGACATCCTCCTCCCGTTTTGCGGCGTCTCCTGCCACGCCACCGACCCGACCTTCGTAACCCATCAGGTGACGATCGGCATCGACGGCGCCGTTGCGGCCGTCCGCACCCGCAACCGGCTCGAGGACGACGATCCCGCTTTGACCGAGGTGGTGGCGGGGCAAGGGCGTGCCGCGACCTACCGCCAGCTCCGTCAGGCCCTCGTCGCCGCCCGCATCGGCGTTGCGGAAGGCGGCTGTCGTCTCGGCTTGAGCCGCAGCGTCACCTCGGGCAGCACCAATGGCGTCACGATTTCGAGCTTCGA
>JAGQSE010000351.1:2049-4562 GCA_020439725.1 Acidobacteriota bacterium | reverse complement strand
CGGACACTCTCTGCCCCGCGGAGCTCAACCAGGTGGTGACGCTCGCGCTCCGCTACGGTGAGGAGGCCGCTGCCGCCCCCTGATCGTCGCTGCCAAGCGGCCTTGGGGGGCTCTCGCCTTGGCGTGGGGCGTCCGTGCCGCGGAGATCAGGGCACAGCACGCACCTGTCCGCACCCGACGCGCCGGTCTCTCATGAGTTCATGCTATTGTTTTCTAAGTTGCATTCTATTGTGCATCTCTCAAGAGAGGAGGCCGTGATGCGAAAGCTCTATTTCGTTCTGGCGTTGGCTGTGCTGTGCTCAGCCGTCGCCGCCCCCGTCTTCGCCGCCACCCCGGCGGAGGACACCCCGACCGCGGCGGAAGCGACCGCCGCCCCGGCGGAGACCCTGGCCGCTCCCACACCGACCCCGGTCGCCAACGGCCCGTCGTCCTCGGCGGGTTCCGCCCAAGCGCAGGGCATCTTCTGCGCCTTCAACTGTCAGGACGGCACCGGCATCGCCTACAGCTGCCACGCCGGTTCCTTCGCAGCCTGCTGCCCGATCGGCCAGAACGGCTGCGACACCTACCACGGCGGCACCATCTCCGGCACCTGCTGGCAGGGCAACCTCGGAATGCCCTGCACTGGGATCTGACCCTGGTTTGTGGGCGAGGGGGGAGACCTCCTCGCCCTTGCTAGTTTTGGGGAACCGAGACTCGAGCTCAGGTCTTGGGCAGCGCCGGCTCGGCGCACCAAGACGATGGTTGCTCGGACGTACCGATCCAGTCGTTGCCCGTCGAGCCAGTCATCCGCATCGCCGTCGAGCCAGATCCGCAGCACACTTGAGACTCCGAGCGCCCGGCGGTTGAATGGGCCGAGGTCGAGATCGCGGGCCTCGCCGCGTGCCCGCTCGACCTCGCGGGCGGTGGGCAGTCTCTTCTTCCTAAGGCAGGGGGGCGTCTCCCAACCGCTGCGGAGCTCAGCGACCGAGCTTTGCCGACATGGGGTCCGCCGCGTCGTCTTCTTGGGTGGCGAACACGCCCGGCTTTCGCAGGAGCCAGATGTAGCCGGGCACGAGCCAGAAGGCTCGCTTGGCGATCAGCCGTGCGATGGCTTGCTTGCGGGAGCCGGGCGGGATCATGTAGGCGGTGCCAAACTTGTCCGGATGCTCGATGATCTCTGCCGTGTAGTCGATCAGATCGAAGCGCCTGGTCAGGTTCCGGAGGCCCCAGTAGGAGAAGTGCAGCTCGTGGTAGTGCGAGGCCTTGCCTGCCAAGCGGATATAGAGGTGGGCAAGCGGTCTGGGGATGGCGGATAGCAACGGCAGGTTGTAGTGCGGTTCATTCCACATGAACCTGTTCCCGGCCGCGAAATAGCAGACCCCACCGGGACGCAGCACTCTGAAGATCTCATCCATCATGGCGGATGCATCGGGGACATGCTCGTAGACGTGGGAGCAGATGACCACATCCACGGACGCATCCGGGAGCTGGGTGGCAAGAGCGTCCCCCTCACGAAACGCGAGATTGTCTCTGTGGAAGGTCTTCTGGGCAGATTCGATCGCCGGCTTGTCGATGTCGATTCCCAGCACCGAGTGGACATGTTCTGCCAGATGGTCATCGATGATCCCGGTGGAGGAGCCGACGTCCAGGACTCGGAGCTCTTGTAGCGGAACGTCGAAGTAGTCGCTGAGCACGGCCACCATCGTTGCGGCTTTGCGGAGTCGACCCTCCGTGTCGTGGGTCGTAACGCTCGACGCCGCGAAGTCGTATTGGTAGCCGCGCTGTTCCGCCATCTGTACGTCCTCCTGTCACCCAACCTTCGATCGCCGACCGGAGGCTCCCGCCTCGCCCTCAAACCACCTCGTGGATGTATTTCTCCTTCGCCAGTCGCCAGAAGACGACCAGGAAGGCGGTCAGGGGGATGGCGAGGATCATGCCGAAGATGCCGCCCAGGGCGGAGCCCCAGAAGAAGACGGCGACGATGATCGCTACGGGGTGGAGGCCGGTGCGATCGCCCATGATCTTGGGGGTCAGGACGTAGCCCTCGATCATCTGCACGATGGTGAAGACCACCAGCACCAGAATCAGCTTCTGGAAGCTGCCGCCGTCTTGGAAATAGGCCAGCGGCAGCGTGATGCCGAGGCCGACGATGCTGCCCAGATAGGGGATGACGTTGAGGAAGCCGAAGACCAGACCGAGGACAAAACCGTACTTGAGCCCGATGATGGTGAAGCCGGCGGCGAAGCACAGGCCCTGGAGGGTCGCCACCACCAGCTGGCCGCGGAAGAAGGCGACGATGATGTTGACGAACTCGCGGACCAGGTAGACGACGTCGCGGCGGGTCTCGGGCTTCAGGAACGGCAGCAGCGCCTCGGGGTTGCTCGCCGTCTTGCTCTCTGCCATCAGGAAGAACGCGAAATAGACCGGGAGCACCGCCCAGCTGAGGAGCGCACCGACCGCGCCGAGGATCCAGGACCCGGCGTCCACCGCCTTGTCGCCGACGGTTCCGCTGACGTTCTGCAACCCCTGCATCA
>JAGQSE010000351.1:0-2003 GCA_020439725.1 Acidobacteriota bacterium | reverse complement strand
TCGTCGAGGAAGCGTTGCACCTCCGGCCAGCGCTTCTGAAGCTCCGCGACGGTGGAGCGCCACCACTGGGGGATACGGTGGGCGACGTCCGAGGCCTGGTCGACGAGGATGGCGCCGAAGAACCAGAAGAACGCTACGAAGGGCAGCAGGACCGAAAGGAAGACCACGGCCACCGCGGCGGCGGTGGGCAGGTGCAGACGACGTCGGAGCCATTCGTAGTAGGGGTTGAATACCAGCGCCGCCACGCCGGCGACGGCCAGCGGCAGGACCACGTTCGCGAAGCGCTGGAGGAAGGCCGCGGCGAGCCAGAAGAAGCCGCCGATGGCGGCGACGATGATCAGGGCGGCAAGGATGGTGACGGCGGCGGCGACGGCGTTTTGCTGGCGCTCGCTGAGGCTCAGGGGCATCGGTGACCTCCGGCGTCGTCGGATGGGGCTCGACGGCGCGACATTAGCACGCGGTCAATGCGCCGGGCCCCCAGGCAAGGTGCTCGGCGGGGTGACCTCGGAGGGCAGCAACAGCCACAGGCGGCCCGCCTGGCGCATGCGGCCGGCAATCTCCTCGGCGACCTCGCCGGGGCCCCAGAACACGTCACCACGAACCGGCCCGCGGATAGCGCCGCCGGTGTCCTGGGCGACGAGCAGGCGCCGGAACGGTGTGCCGGGGCTTCCGGGATCGGTTCCCGGGAGCGTCGTGTCGAGCCACATGGGGACCCCCAGCGCGTGGAAGCTGCGATCCACCGCCAGCGAGCGGCCGGGCTCGAGCACCAGCCCCTGGGCGCCCACCGGTCCGCGCTCCGAGAGCTCGCGGAAGAAGACGTAGGAAGGGTTGGCGCGGAGGATCTCGGGGGCCACGTCGGGGTGGCCATGGAGCCACTCGCGGATCGTCTGGAGCGACACCTCGTCGAGGCCGAGGGCGCCGCGCTCGACCAGCTCACGACCGATGGCCACGTAGGCGTGGCCGTTCTGGCCGGCATAACCGACGCGCAGGCTACCGCCCTCGGCGAGCTCGATGCGACCGGAGCCCTGGATGTGGAGGAAGAAGGCGGCGATGGGATCGTCGACCCAGGCGAGCTCGAGACCGCGCCCGGCGAGGCTTCCGGCGTCGATGCCCGCGCGGTCGGCGAAGGGGACGAGCTCGCCGGAGATGACCTTGCCGGCCAGGCGCTGGCCGCGGAGCGTCTGGCGGAACTTGCCAAGGTCGAGGCTGACGAGCTCGGGAGGCCGGCGATAGAGCGGGACGTCGTAGCGACCGTGGCGTCGCCGGCTGCCCTGGAGGGTCGGCTCGTAATAGCCGGTGAACAGCCCTTCGCTCCGCTCGTGGTCCGCGGCGAGCCAGGGCCGGGTCCAGCCCTCGAAGAAGAGCCGCACAGCTTCCGCGTCCTCTTTGGGCACCTTGGCGGCCTGGCGGCACAGCCGCTGCCAGTCGCCGACGGTGCCGTCGACGCCGTCGGGACCGAAGGGCTGATCGGGCGAAAGGCCGCGCAGCCGGCCGCAGGAGTCGAGGAGCGGCGGCAGGGCCTTGGAGACGTCGTCCTCGCCCCACCCGGGGAGCTGGTCAAACGTGGTGGGGGAGAGGGTGAGCACCGGCGGTCGCGGTCGGGGGCGATGGAGGCGCCGGCCTTCGACTTCGACCGGAGTGATGCCGGTCTGCGACATCAGCCATGCGGCGACAGCCAGGGCGCTCAGGCCGACCACGGCGAGGGCCACGGCGACACCGTGGGCGAGGAGGGATCCGCGACCTGGACTGGGCGACACGCTGCTTTCCTTCCCGTCGATCCGCTCGCTCGACGGCACCGTGCCGTCGCCTCCCGGAACGCGTCGCGAGCCTACCAGCCGCGCCACCGATGCCTGCTACAGTTGCGCCCTCGAGACAGCCATGTACGTCATCGACCTCGAACGACTCGCCGCCTGGGAGGAGCACGTCCGCCCGCTGATGGTCCGGCTGCCGCCGGCCATGGCGGTGCGACTCTACTCCTGGGGCCGGCCGCGCTTCCTCGCGGC
>JAGQSE010000350.1:3556-5112 GCA_020439725.1 Acidobacteriota bacterium | reverse complement strand
TTCGGCGACTACTTCAAGAAGGACGCCATCGACTGGGCCTGGGCGTTCCTGACCGAGGAGCTGGGGCTGCCCGCGGAGCGCCTGGTGGTGACGGTGTTCGACGGCACGGGCGAGGACGCGCCGGCCGACGACGAGGCGGCGGAGCTGTGGACGGCCCACGTGCCGCCGGGGCGGATCTACCGGTGCAGCGCCAAGGACAACTTCTGGCAGATGGGCGACGTCGGCCCCTGCGGTCCGTGCAGCGAGATCTTCGTCGACTGCCATCCGGACCGCCCCGCGGTGTCGTGGGAGGAAGGCGACAAGACCGGTCGCTACCTCGAGATCTGGAACCTGGTCTTCATGCAGCACGAGCGCGTCGCCGGCGGCGAGCTCATCGACCTGCCCAACCCTTCCATCGACACCGGCTCGGGGCTCGAGCGCGTCTCGTCGGTGCTTCAGGGGGCCGGCTCGAACTATGGCACCGACCTCTTCCTGCCGATCCTCGAGGCCGCCGCGGTCCTGGCCGGGACCACCTACGGCGGTCGCTTCGAGGGTGAGGGCAGCACCGCCGACACCTCGCTCCGGGTGATCGCCGACCATCTCCGGGCGGTCACCTTCCTGCTCGCCGACGGCGTGATCCCGGGCAACGAGGGCCGGGGCTACGTGCTTCGCCGGGTGCTGCGGCGGGCGCTCCGCCACGGCATGCGGCTGGGGCTCGAGGAGCCCTTCCTCCACCGCCTTGTGCCGGTGGTGGGCGAGGTCCTCGGCGGCGCCTATCCCGAGCTCGGCGCCACCCGCGAGGCCACCGTTGCGACGGTTCAGGCCGAGGAGGAGAAATTCCTCGGCACCGTCGCCTCGGCGGCGCGGCAGCTCCAGGACGAGATCGAGACGGCACGGGCGGCGGGCCGAAGCCAGCTCCCCGGCGACAAGGTCTTCCAGCTCTACGACACCCACGGCATGCCCCTCGAGGTCATCGAGGAGATCGCCGAGGAGGAGCGCTTCACCGTCGACCGGGTGGGCTTCGAGCGCGAGCTCGAGGCGCAGCGCACCCGCTCGCGGGCGGCGACGGGGGAGGGGCAGCGGCGCCTCCAAGAGCTCGAGGCCGTCCTCACCGGGGGCCAAGAGGCCCCGGCGACGGCGTTCGAGGGCTACGGCGCCACCGAGCTGGCGGAGGCCCGGGTCGAGCGCCTGGCCCGCTTCACCCCCGGTGGCGCCATCGCCGCCACCGCCCTCGCCCCCGGCGAGGCTGGCGAGGGCGCCGTGGTGCTCGATCGCACGGTGTTCTACGCCGAAGGCGGCGGCGAGGTGGGGGATACGGGTCTCCTGCTGTGGAACGGCGGCCGCGCCCGGGTCACCGACACGCGCAAGACCCAGGCCGGACTCTTTTTCCACCTGGTGACGGTGGAGGAGGGACAGCTTCGGCCCGGTGCCGTCGTCCGCCTCGAGGTCGACGCGGAGCGCCGTCACGCCGTCGAGCGCAACCACACGGCGACTCATCTGCTGCACGCGGCGCTGCGCGAGGAGCTGGGCACCGGGGTCCGCCAGGCGGGCTCGCTGGTGGCTCCCGACCGGCTGCG
>JAGQSE010000350.1:0-3503 GCA_020439725.1 Acidobacteriota bacterium | reverse complement strand
GCGCGGGTCAACGAGTGGGTCTTGAGGGCGGAGGATACGAGCTTCGCCGAGCGTTCCTACCAGGAGGCGGTCGCCTCGGGCGCCATGGCGCTGTTTGGTGAGAAGTACGGTGATCGCGTGCGCACCGTCGAGGTGCCGGGGTTCAGCCTCGAGCTGTGCGGCGGCTGCCACGTCGCCAACACCGGTGCCATCGGAGCCTTCCTGGTCACCGCCGAACGCGGCATCGCCTCGGGTGTGCGGCGCATCGAGGCGGTCACCGGCACCGGCGCCCTCGAGCGCATCCACGAGCAGGAGCGCGTGCTGGCAGCGGTGGAAGACGCCCTGGGAGCCCCGGCGGAGCGGGCCGCCGAGGAGATCGCCGCACTGCGGGCGAAGCTCAAAGAACGGGACGATGAGCTGTCGAAATTGCGTCTCGAGATGATCTCGGGGGCCGCTACCGCCGAGGCGGCGCCGGAGGAGATCGCCGGGGTCGCGCTGGCGATCCGCCAGGTGCCCTTCGCGCCGGTGCCCGAGCTGCGCAACATGGCGGACACGCTCCGCTCGAAGCTCGGTTCGGGGGTCGTGGTGCTCGGCGCGGCGCAGCCCGGCAAGGTGATCCTGCTCGCGGCCGTGAGCCCCGATCTCAAGGGTCGGGTGCACGCCGGCGACATCGTCAAGGCGTCGGCTTCGGTGGTCGGCGGCGGTGGCGGCGGGCGTCCGGACTTCGCCCAGGCGGGTGGCAAGGACGCCGACAAGCTCGGCGAAGCCCTCGACACCGCCCGCACCGAGATCGGACGCCAGCTCGGGGCGCCATGAGCCCCCGCGGAGTGTTGCCCGACCGGAACGGGCGAACGGTACCGAAGCTGCTAAGATTCACGAGCCCATGAGCCAGCCAAGCCTCCGCGCGCTGTGGGTCCTGCTGACCCTGTTCGCAACGTTGCCGCTCGCGGCTTCGGCGCAGGTCAAGCTGCGCGTGGGCGATGACGGCGTCCCCTTCATCTACAACGAGACGCCTCTCCAGCACGGCCGCCGGATCGCGCTCCACCTGGTGCCGGTGCCCAACGCCGAGCACGCGGCGATGATCCGCCGCCATGCGGACCGCGAGCGGCTGAGCCCGCGGTTGGTCCAGGCGCTGGTTCAGGTCGAGTCGGGCTACAACCCGCGGGCGGTGTCGAGCAAGGGCGCTCAGGGCCTGATGCAGCTGATGCCCGAGACCTCGCGCGAGCTCGCCGTCGACGATCCCTTCGACCCGGATCAGAACCTGCGGGGCGGCACCCGCTACCTGCGTTCGATGCTCGATCGCTTCGGGGACCTCCAGATGGCCCTCGCCGCCTACAACGCCGGACCTACGGCGGTGTCGCGCTTCGGCGGCATTCCGCCCTACGCCGAGACCCAGGGCTACGTCCGTCGGATCCTCGGGCTGTTCCATGGCGACCCCGACGTCGAGGTGCCCGTCGTGGGCTCTGCACCCAGCCAGCCGGGGCCCAAGATCTACGTCGTCAGCGACGGCAAGGACGGGCTGCTCTTCACCACCACGCCCCCGGGCCGCCGGCCCTGAGCGCCATCTCCCCGTCCGCGGGGACACGCCGACGCGAGCCGCCTTCGATGGTCAATCTGCCCAACCTGCTAACGATTTTCCGCATCCTGCTCGTCCCGATCCTGGTGGTCGTTCTGCTCACCAAGTTCCCCGAGAAGGAGCTGGTGGGCCTCGGGCTCTTCCTGCTCGCGGCCCTCACCGACTTCCTCGACGGCTTCCTGGCGCGGCGCAACAAGCAGGTGACCCGTCTAGGCAAGCTCCTCGATCCGGCGGCGGACAAGATGCTCACCTCGGCGGCCTTCATCTCGCTGGTCGAGATGAACCCCCACGCCACCCCGGCTTGGATGGTGGTGACGATCATCGGTCGCGAGTTCGCGGTGGGGGCGCTCCGCAGCTTCGCCGCGTCGGAGCAGCTGGTCATCTCGGCGAGCGCCCTGGGCAAGATCAAGACGGTGACGCAGATCGTCGCCATCGCCCTGCTCATCTTCTACAACAAGCTCGGTGAGTTCCGGCACCTGGCCCCCATCTCGTTGTGGGTGGCGATGCTGATGAGCCTCTACTCGGGGATCGACTACTTCGTGCGCTTCCGCAAGCTGGTGTGGAAGAACGGCGAGGCCGCCGAGGGCCGAGGCTAGATGACGGGTCCGGGCTTCCTGCGGCGCATCGCTCTCTTCGCCCGCGACCATTACCGGGCGGTCTTCGTGGGCTTCGCGCTGGCGGCGGTCCTGTCGCTGGTGTCGGCGTCGCGGATCCGTTTCGACACCGACGTCCTCAACCTGCTGCCCCAGGACGACCCGGTCCTCCAGACCTTCCGCCGTACCCTCGAGGAGTTCGGCTCCTTCGACAACCTGCTGATCGGTGTCCGGATCCCCGAGGGGGCCACTGCCGATCCCTACCAGGAGTACGTCGAGGACCTGGCGGGGGAGCTCGGTCAGCTCGAGTCGATCGCACAGATCGACTATCGGATCGACCAGCCGCGCGAGCTGCTCCACCAGTTCTTGCCGCGGGCGATGCTCTTCCTCGACGCCGACGGCCGCGAGCGCGTCGCCCGGCGGTTGACCGAGGAGGGGATCGAAGAGCGCGCCGTGGAGCTCAAGCGGTTGCTGTCGACACCGCAGGCCATGGCGATCAAGGACCTGGTCAAGCTCGACCCGCTGGGGCTGTCGTCGATCCTGCTCCAGGAGGTCGAGAGCACCCGCGGCAACCTCGAGGTCGAGTGGACCAGCGGCTACTACCTGAGCCGCGACCATCGCATGCTGCTGCTCCTGGCCAAGCCGGTGCACCGGCCTCAGAACCTGCGCCAGGACTACCTGATGATGAAGGCCATCGACCAGCGGGTCGCCGAGGTCGGACAGCGCTGGAGCGAGCGCGTCGGCCAGCCGCCGCCGGAGATGGTCTACGGCGGCACCTACCTGACCGCCCTCGACGACGCCCGCTTCATCCAGGCGGACATGGTGCAGAACGTCGCGAGCTCGGTGATCGGCGTCCTGATCCTCTTCTACTTCGCCTTCCGCCGGCCCAGCGCGTTGCTCTACGCGCTGCTGCCGCTGGGTTGCGGGCTGATCCTGACCTTCGGCTTCGCCGGCGTCGCGCTGGGGAGCCTCAGCCAGGCGACGAGCATCGTCGCGGCGCTCTTGATCGGGCTGGGCATCGATTTCGTCATCGTCTCCTACGGTCGCTATGTCGAGGAGCGCCGCCGCGGCAGCGACCCGGCGGAAGCGCTGGCACAGATGTCGGGCTCGTCGGGCCGCGCGGTGCTCGTCGGGGCCCTGACCACCGCCGCGACCTTCGGCGCCTTCATGGTCACCGACTTCCCGGGTCTGCGGCAGATGGGGCTCTTGACCGCCGCCGGCATCCTGCTCTGTGTCGTCGCGGTGCTGCTGCTGCTCCCGGCGCTCCTGGCCTGGAGCGAGGACCGGCACAGCCGCCGGGCCAGCCGGCCCAACCTTTACCTCCACAGCTTCGGCACCGAGAGCGTGATCCGCGC
>JAGQSE010000349.1:7145-12474 GCA_020439725.1 Acidobacteriota bacterium | reverse complement strand
TGCCGGATCAGGTGGCGCGCGGGCATCGGCAGGTCGTCGAGCTCGCTCCGCGCCGGTGCGTGGCCGGTATGCACCGGGCCATCCGGCGTCACCAGCATCAGCCCGGGAACGCTATCGAGAGGCTGGCCGCGATCGACGGCCGTAGCGAGCGCGGGCAGGATCTCTTCGCCGTCCCCCACCGCCACCACATCCACCGCCGGGTGCACGAACCACTCCGGATCGCGCGAGGCGTCGTGGCCGCCGATGACCACCATCACCTCCGGCAGCTGCTCCTTCACCCGCTGCGCCAGACGCAGCGCGCGGTAGCGCTCGGTGGTGAAGTTGCATTGCAGCCCGACGATCTGCGGCTCGAAGGCCCGCAGCTTGCTCATCGCCTGGTCGGCGTCCTCGAGCCGCAAGTCGAGGATCTGGCACCGATGCCCCGCGACCTCCAGCGCACCGGCGACACACTCGAGTCCCAACGGCTCGACGAAGGTGATCATTTCGAGCCCGATGATGCCGCCGATGGGTGGCTTGAGGAAGCTGACGTTCACGACTTCTCCTCTCCTCCGCAAAGGGTCAGTCCGACCGTCGGCGGAGCGATTTTTTCGCGAGTACCGAGGAGCTTGCTAGCAGAGGGTGCGGATCAGTGTCAAGCGGGGGCCTTCTCCCGTCACGGAAACGAGACGAAGGTTCCTTCACCTTCATCGACCCGCACCGAGCGCGTCCATCGCCGACCGGCGACCCAGAGCTCGAGCGAGTAGCGTCCCGGTGAGACGACCCCCAGCGTCAGTCCGCCGTCAGCGCCGAGCCGCAGTGCAGGCGACATCCCGGAGAGGAAAGGCGCCACGTCGGGCATGGTCTCCTCGCCACGATCGGGCCGAAGCGCTAGATACTCGACCTCTCTGCCCCCGCACTCAGGGAGGGAGCACGAGAGCCGAAGCGGTGCTCCCGGACTGATCTGTACTCGGACCGGCCCGCTCTCGTCCGCCTCGGCACCACCCACCTCGATGGCGGACGACACGCCGCCGCCACCGAGCGCGTCCATCCATGCCAGCGAATACTCCCCGGCGGCCAGGCCCGCGAAGGTCTTGTCGCCACCGGCACCGACCATTCCCGCCGCCACCATGCGACCCGAGGCATCGAGCCACGAGACGAGGACGTCCTGGGCCGGCGCCCCCGAGGGCCGGGTCAAGGCCATCTCTACCGGTTCGGGATCGCCCAGCTCGAGCGCCAGGGATAGCGCCTCGGGCGGCTGCGGCGCATCCTGGACCCGTACGAGGAGCGGGCGGTATCTCCTGGCGCGGACCTCGAAGATCCACGGCCCCGGCGGAAGACCCGCGACCACCGCCACACCGCCCTCGTTCGACGTCGCTTCCGTCACCGGCAGCAGCGCCTGGTCGAAGACCTGGAGCCGAGCGTCGGCGACTGGTTCACCGGTTTCGGCGTCGCACAGCCCGAGCAGCAGCTTGCGCCCGGCGATGTCGACCGTGGCTGCCGCGTCCCCCGGCTCCGGCAGGACGAGCCGGCGGTGCACGACCCGCCCCTCGGCGGTAGTGATAGCGAGATCGATCAGCCCGGCCGGAGCGTCGGGGAGCGTCGCGGTGCCATCAGCATCCAGGGAAGCAAAGGCGAAGGCTTCCGGTAGACCAAAGGCGGCGGTCGCACCTCCGATTCGGTCGTGGGTCCACTGGAGCTTGCCCCGCTGGTTCGCCGGATCGAGCACCGACGAGACCAGAACTCCACCGCCGGAGATCGGTACCCCCCTGTCGACGACCCTGAGATGGGCGGACACGGTGCTCAAGACGAACCGGTGCTCCTCGGGTTGCCGGCGATGCTCGGTTTCCTGCGCGAGGAGCAGTCCCCGGCCGCGGACCTGGACGAGATACCGACCCGGTGCCAGCGGTTCGGTATGGAAGCAGCCGTCATCGCCCGTCGTGGCCTCGGCCAGCGGCCACAGGACGCCATGACCCGGTGCAAAGAGGCGGATGTCGAGCTTTCCGGCGGCAACGCCTCCGCGGGCCACGACACAGCCTTTGAACGAAGTCCCGATGCCGAGGAGCTGAGGCTCGAGATCGACGAGACGATCCTCCTCGACCAGGACCTCGTGCCAAGCCATCGCCAATCCGCGATACCTCAGCCGGAGCTGGTACCAGCCCGGGGTCAACCCACCCAGCTCGAAACGGCCTGCCGCATCGGAGATCGCCTGTGGCAACTGTCCACGCCCAAGGACGGCGAGCAGCGCCGGGCCGGACGTGACCAGCTCCGTCATCACGCCGGCGAGGGGCTCGCCCGTAGTCTCGTCGAGCACTTGGCCGACGACCGCCGCGCCGCGCGCCAGCTCGACGACGCCGAGATCGATGCTCTCGCCATCGCCGATCGAGACGTCCGGCAGCACCTTTTCTCGATATCCCATCGCCCGGAAGCTAAGGTCGTAGGTGCCCGGCGCCGGCAAATCCGCGTGAAACTCGCCCTTCACAACCGACAGGCGGGCGAGTCTCGAGGTCCGCCGACCGGCGACCTCGCGCTCGAAGCGGAGGGTGGCGCCGGCGAGCTGCTGGTTCTGCGCACCGAGCAGGACGCCGTGGACCCCCTGGCTGCGCTCGAGCCGGATCTCCACCCTCGCACCCGGCTCCTCGGTTTCGACAGCATCGCGCTTCTCCGGTGCCTCGACGCTCCGCTCGGCACTCTCGAACCCTTCGGCCTCGACCGTCAGCCGCGCCGGCCAGCGTTCTACGGGGACCTCGAAGCCGCCGTCCCTCCCGGAGACGTCGTACGCCCCCTGCTGCGTGATCACCCGCCCTTCTGAGACCGCGCGGCCTGCCAGGTCGAGAAGACGACCACGGACGACATGGTCCTGCTCGGCAGTGGGCAGCTCGACCTCGAGGGGCTGGCCTGGGCGCCAGCCAGTCCGGTAGGGGGCCCGGCGGCGGACCTGGACCTCGATCTCGACGTCCGGCTCCGAAGATGACGGCAAGCCGGGCACGACGAAGTCGCCCTGGGGCTCGACCTCTGTGCATCGCTGCCAGCGCCCGTCCCACCCCCACCCGGCGAGGTCCTCGTGCCAACGAGCACAAACTCGCCCCCATACCGGCCTCGAACCGGTCGAGACGTGCCCGACGAGCCGCCGCCCGGGTCCGAGCGCCAGCGCCGCGGGGAAGTTCCCACCGTGGATCTCCCGCACGAGGGGTTCGTAGCCGTCGTGGTCTACCAGAACCAGGAGGTCGTCGAGGCGCGGCAACTCGGATGGCAGCCGTCCCGCACCATCCGTCACACCCAGGACGAGCGGCGGTCGCATCCGGTCGATCGGATCCCCGCTCGTCGGATGGACCCTCACCTCGACTCGAGCGCCCTCGACGGGCTCCCCCGCCGAATCGACAACCCGCAAGCCCTCCGCCGACGCGGCGCCCGCCCCCGCCAGCGAGACCCAGACGAGCAGCAGTCCGGTCAACCACCACCGGCCGGACCCGCACAGGTCCAGCAGGCGATCAGTGCGCATCGGACGAAGACGCAGCGCGCAAGGCGGTCCGCTCCGCCGCGACACAATCCGGCGCCTGGTCGCCCGTCAAGGCCTCCGAGCTCGGATCCTCGATCCACGACGAGGGCATTGTCACCCAGCCGGTCAGAGGAAAGCCGGTCGCTTCCAGGTCACCCTGCTCAAGCAGAACCCACCGGTCAGGCCCAGGCGCCAGCCGAACCTGAGGTGCCGAGGAAGGCAACCGTAGTCTGCGCACGACCTCGTCTTTCCCCGGATCCAACTGAAAGAGGTCCCATCGCGTCCCACCTGCGGGGTTGGGTTGTCTGGCGAGAACATACAGGTAGGCCCCGCGGCCAAAAAGGGCGCGCGGAATCCGCATCCTCTTGAGAATCGAGAAGCACTGAACGTCGCCCATTGGCGAACCCGGACACTCCGGTAACGCGTCAGTAGAAGCGTACTCAGCCGGGAAACTCTTGAGAGGCCCGAGGGCTCCATCGAGGCGAACAACGGAGTGGATCTCGCCGTACCGCAGACCGAAGACACCAGTGTCCGTCGCTGCGAGCAGCGGGAGCGAGCCGGAGTACAGACGCGACATCGGCGCGTCACCGTCCACCTTGTCGAGGAGCTCGCCGAGCTCAACTCGCTCGTCCCCAACCTTCAACCGAGCGAAATAGCGCTGCGCCCAGCGCTCGTCGTCCTTGCGAAGAAAGGCGAAGACATACATCTCTTCGCCCCTAGGAATGAAGTCTAGGATCGCAAGTTGGGCTAACGGGGGCACGAGATCTGAGACCCCCGAGCGCTGCTGAAAAAGTAGTCCCCGCTTTGGGATGAACTTGCTGGTTGTCCACACCCAGTGCCCAACGCTATCCTGGAGCACCCAGCCACCATCCAAAGCGCGCAAGTTCCCTGGCCGAAGAAAATCCAGCCGCCCGCCCCCCGGCCGTTCAACAGACCCCAAGGACCGCCCAGACACGTCGTATCGTTTGATCACTCCATCCAGATACGCTGCCACCACCACCTCACCATCGTCACTTTGGACAACCGAGGCGGTACGGGGGAACCCGTCCGGCGCTGCGAAGCGTTGGCACATGGATTGGGCAGTCGCCGCTCTGAAGGGTATTCCCAGGAACACCGCTGCGACGATCACAACACCGAGAAGGCTCGATGCAGGCATGGGATCGGGGAGTCTCTCAAATCGAGATGAACGGCCTCTTGGTTTCCTCGGCATCGTCGATCAGGGGAAGTCCTGACGAGGGCCGCTGCCGGGGCCCGGACAGGATGCGTAGCAAGCTGAGCAGTTCGTCGGGTAGGCGGTCTCAACGCAGACGTAAATATGGAGCGCCTTCCCAATTTCCGTCCCGACACTCGTTGAAGCAATCTGACTGCCCCTCGGACACCTCCGCCGGCAAAACACACAACAACCCCAAGACTGCAGACGTCAGCAGCAACACTCTCGCCATTCTTCTCATTGGATACACCTCCATAATGAATGTAAGCATATCTCCATATCCGGTAAACCGGCAATGGCACGCGTCACTCAAAGGCGCTGGGAGCGCCCAAAACTCCTACCGCAAGCGGGGAACAGCCCCTCTATTGAGTAGGCCCTCCTACTCCCCCTGCCCCAGCGAATACCCGCGGTTGCCGTCGAAGGTGTAGAGGTGCTCGGTCTTGATGACTTCGAGGCCGGCCTGGTGGAGTCTGGCGAGGAGAGCTAGGACGTGATCGAAGGTCGCCGGTTCGGTCTGGGCGCTGAACCGGCAGCGCCAGTGATCGGTCTTGAAGGTCTCGGGAAAACCGCCGGGGTAGACCTTGACACCGCGGTTGGAGATGCCTTCGAGCTGGAAGTCGTCGCCAGCGGCGGTCTTGGCGAGG
>JAGQSE010000349.1:0-7036 GCA_020439725.1 Acidobacteriota bacterium | reverse complement strand
TGGTACTGGACGGGCTCGAGCTGCTCGGGCTCGCGGCCGAGGCGTTCGATCACGGCCTTGGTGAAGGCGCGGGTACCGACGTCGTGGGCGCTCAGACCTGGACGGTAGATGTCGGCGGTGTGGATGCCGTCCTCGAGGGTGCACAGCCAGGCGTTCTTGATCTTCGCGCCATACTCGGGCAGGCCGATGTGGACCAACATCTGGGTCGCCGCGATCAGGAGACCCGACGGGTTGGCGACGCCGCGGCCGGCGATGTCGGGGGCGGAGCCGTGGATCGCTTCGAACATCGCCGCGTCCTCGCCGATGTTGGCCGAGCCCGCGAGACCCACTGAGCCGGCGACCTGGGCGGCGATGTCCGAAAGGATGTCGCCGTACAGGTTGAGCGTCACCACCACGTCGAGGCTCTCCGGCTGCGCCGCCACCTTGGCGGAACCGATGTCGATGATCAAGTGATCACTTTTCAGGTCCGGGTACTCCGCGGCCACCTGATCGAAGATTCGATGGAACATGCCATCGGAGATCTTCATGATGTTGTCCTTGGTCATGCAAGTGACCTTCTTGCGGCCGTAGGCCCGAGCGAACTCGAAGGCGTAGCGGATGATCCGCTCGGAGCCGGGGCGAGTGATCAGCTTGAGGACCTGCGTCACCTCCTGGGTCTGGCGGTACTCGATACCGGCGTAGAGGTCCTCCTCGTTCTCGCGGATGATCGTCATGTTCATCGTCGGGTGCGACGAGGCCACGTAGGGCGCGTAGGCCTTGCATTGGCGGACGTTGGCGAACAGACCGAGGGATTTTCGGATGGTGACGTTGACGCTCTTGAAGCCGCCCCCCTGGGGGGTCGTGATGGGGCCCTTGAGCAGGACGCGGGTGGCGCGGATGCTGTCCCACGCCTCGGGCGCGATACCGGCCATGACGCCGCGTTCGTACACCGCCTTGCCGACCTCGATGAAGTCGAAGTCGACGGGGACCTTCGCGGCTTCGAGCACGGCGAGGGTCGCGTCCATGATTTCGGGACCGATACCGTCGCCGCGGGCGACGGTGACTTTCTTGCTCTGGCTCATGGCTGGATCTCCGGATGATGAGGGGGAAGCGGCCGGGCACGGCCTCTGGCGCGGGTCCCCGAGGGCGCGATGGTACCCGCTCGGGGAGCGCTTGAAAACCGCCGTCGGGTCGACCGTCACAGGGCGGTCGCAACGCCTGCACGATGCCTCCGCCGGGGGGACCGAACCTCAGGGCGGCGAGCCGAGGTCGATACGCTTGAGCTCCTGGAGATCGCGTTCGAGACGTTCGGCGCGCTGAGTGCTGCGCTCGAGGGCGGCCTCGAGCTCGGCGATACGCCGCCGCTGGTCCTCGGCCAACGCCGAGGCGGCCTGCTCCCGCTGGGTGCCGGCGACCACCCGGGTTTCGAGATCCGCGAGCTTGGACGACAGCTCCTTTTCGCGCATCTCGCCCGCGGAGGCACCCCGGCGGCTCTCGGCGAGCTCGCGTTCGAGCTCTTCGACCCGCCGGCGCGAGGCGAGCCAGGCCCGCGCCGGACGCTCGTAGTCGCTCTCGGGAAACTGGGCGAGCAGGCGTTCGAGACAGGATTCCGCCTGCTCTGGGTCGAAGACCGCGCTACCCGGGGTGCCGTAGAGCACCGCCAGATGGAAAAGCGCGCGATCGCCGTCCGGCCGGGTCGGATCGAGACGGAGGGCCTCGCGGTAGGCGCCCTCCGCCGCCGTCGTCTCCCCACGCTCGTAGAGCTGGTCGGCGGGTCCGTCAGGACCCACCATGGGGCCACACCCGAACGCTGCCAGGAGCACCAAGAGCCCGCCGCCGAAGGCAGCCCGTCGACGGATTCCGCCCGATGAAATTCGGTCCCCCCCTTGCGCCTGGCCGGATGAATTCCGGTCCCTACCTGACCTAGAAACTCGGTTCCGGCTCGCCTCCCCTCGCCGGAACGCCCGGTCCGCTGCAACTCGGTCCCCCCCTTGCGTTTCGGCCTCCGGTCTTACGACGTCGCTCATACGGCCACCTCCCAATCTGCGGAATCCCCACCGGCCTCCACCTCGGTCCTCGCCGGAGCCGCCGGCAAGAGGACGGAAAATCGGCTACCACCACCTGGGCGGTCGGACACCCAGACGTCCCCGCGGTGCGCGTCGACGATCTCGCGGCAGATGGCGAGCCCCAACCCGACGCCACCGGTGCGGTGGCCGCCGTCAAGCTGGTGGAACTTGCGGAAGATCGCCAGCTTGAGCCCATCCGCCACCCCTGGTCCCTCGTCGCTGACGGTGATCAGCACCCAGCCCGGGACCGGGCCCTCGACGAACCGACCCAGGGACTCGCGCGGCTGGTCCGCCGGAGACGCGGCCAGCGAACGGGCGGCGATTTCGAGGCAACCACCCGCGGGCGTGAACTTGATCGCGTTGTCGAGCAGGTTCTCGAGCACCTGGATCAGCCGTCCCGCGTCGCACAGCACCTCGAGCCCACTCGCCGGTTCGAGGTCGAGCGTGAGGCGCAATCGGTGCTCGCGGGCGCGGGCGGCGAACTCCTGGGCGGCGAAGCGGATCAGGCCGGTGACGTCCGCGACGCGGAAGTCGTAGGTCATGGCTCCCGCCTCGAGGCTCGACAGGTCGAGGAGGTTCGACAGCATCGACGACAGCCGCCGCCCGCTTTGCACGTTGAGCTGGAGGAGCTTGCGCTGCTTCGGGGTCAACGGCCCGGGCAGCTCTTCGAGCAGCAGCTGATTGGTCTCGTGCATCGCCACCAGGGGATTCTTGAGCTCATGGGAGACATGGGCCACGAAGTCTTTCTTGAGCTGGTCGAGCTTCGACAACCGTTCGACCATGGTGTTGAAGGCCAACGCGAGCTCGGAGAACTCGTCGCTGCGCGCGGCATCGAGGCGGTAGCTGAAGCGCCCGTCGGCGACCGCCCGGGTGCCCTCGGTGAGGCGGTCCAGCGGATCACGGATCGAACGGACGGTCAGGTAGACGATGAGCGCCAGCAAGAGCGCCGCAACGCCGAGGACACCGAGCGAGATGTGCTCGGCTTCGAGGCGCCGGTTCTCCGAGCGCTCGATCCGCAGATCGACCGCCGTGAGGAGGCTCTCTGAAAGCCGGTCGATGCGCGTTTCGAGATCGCCGATCAGCCGCGCCACCTTGTCCCCCGTATCCACCAGCTGCCAGGGCTCGGGCCCCACGAGGGTCGCCGGGTCGGGCAGCAGCAGCGAGCAGAGGTCCTGCCAGGTAGCGGCGATCACGGACAGCTCGCCGCGCTCCTGCTCGGACAGGTCGAGGCGCCGCAGCTCGTCGAGACCGTCGTCGAACCTGCCGCGGAGCTTGCGCAGCTTGTCGAGGTAGGCGGGCTCGTAGAGCACCATCAGCTTGCTCGACGTCTCCTCGAGATCCTGGAGCACTCGACGCTGCTGCACCAAGAGGTTCGAGGCGTGCCACTCGTTGGCGGACAGGCCACGGCCGGCCTCGACGGTCCGGCGCACCAGCGAGACGTGGTAGACGAGGACGCCGACCAGGAGGACGTAGAGCACGATCGAGCCGGCGGCGATCTTGCTCGAGACGCGCATCAGGCCTCCGGACGGCGCTCGTAGGCTCGGAGCTTGTTGCGGATGGTCTTGACGTCGAGTCCCAGCTGGCGAGCCGCCTCGGCCTTGTTCTGGCCTACCTGCTCGAGGGTCTCGAGGATCAGGATGCGCTCGGCGTCCTGGGCGGTCACCCCCGGCGGCAGCACGATGCGGGTGCGCGCCTGGGTGCTCGGGCGGCGCACATAGGGCGGCAGGTGGACGACGCCGAGCCACCCCTTGCGCGCCAGGATCGCCCCACGCTCGACGACGTTGCGCAGCTCTCGGACATTCCCCGGCCAGGGGTAGCTGCGGAGCAGCTCGAGGGCTTCGGGGTCGATGCCTTCGAGGTGGATGTCGTGCTTGGCGTTGAACCGCTGGACGAAATGCTGGGCCAGCAGGGGGAGGTCACCCTCCCGCTCGCGAAGCGGCGGCAGGGCCACCGTGAAGACGTTGAGCCGGTAGAAGAGATCGCTCCGCAGCTTCCCTTCCGCCACCGCCGTCTCGGGATTGCGGTTGGTGGCGGCGAGGACGCGAACGTCGAAGCCGACCTCCTTGCGACCGCCCAGCCGGCGTACGCGGCCGTCCTCGAGGAGCCGCAAGAGCTTGGGCTGGAGCGCCACCGGCATCTCGCCGATCTCGTCGAGGAAGAGGGTGCCGCGATGGGCGAGCTCGAAGCAGCCTGGACGAGCGTTGACCGCGCCGGTGAAGGCACCCTTCTCGTGGCCAAACACCTCGCTCTCGAGCAAACCGTCGGGAATCGCCGCGCTGTTGACCGCGATGAAGGCCTCGCCGGCGCGGGAGCTCAGGTCGTGGAGGGTGCGCGCCACGAGCTCCTTGCCGGTCCCGCTCTCGCCGGTGACGATGGCCGAAGCGTCGCTCGCCGCGAGGGTGCGGATCAGCTGGTAGACCCGCCGCATGGGCTTCGACAGCCCCACCAGCTGCCCCAGACCCCCGCCGCGCTCGAGGGCCCTCGACAGACGGCGGGTGGCGGCGCGCTGGTCGACCCCCTCGAGGACCGAGATCAGTGTCGCCTCGAGCTTGGCGTAGTCGAGGGGCTTGGTGAGGAAGTCCTCTGCCCCTTCCTTCATCGCCTCGACCGCCTTGTCGATGCTGCCGTAGGCGGTCATCAGGATCACTGGCCGGTCTGTGTTGCCCGCCTTGAGGGAGCGCAGGAGGTCGATGCCCGAGGCCTCGGGCATGACGACGTCGGAAAGCACCGCGTCGGGGTCGGCGCGCTCCGCCAGGGCCACACCGGCGGTGCCGCTGTCGGCGAGCAGGACGTCGAAGCCCCAACCGCGCAAGCGGATCTCGAGCACCTCACGGATCGCCGGGTCGTCGTCCACCACCAGGACTCGGGCAAGGCTTCGGCTCATCGATGGTCGGAGGGGCTCAAGGGCGGATCAATCCGGTCGACTACATATCGCAATTCAAGAATATAAGAGTACGTCCCGCTCCGGGGTGCGTCAAGCGGGCACGGTCTGAAAAGTGTCGAGAGCGGGAAAAATTTCCCCGATTCCCGGCTGTCAGAAGCTGCGAACGGACCTCGCGAATCGCCTATAAACCTAGAAAAAACAATGGTTTATGCACTATTTGCAGGTTTGGCAGTCGGCTTGCACTGAAGGCGGGCGTGTGCACGGAGGCCCCATCGCGAACCCCTCGCTCCCCGATCCGGCCGGCGGCGTGGGGCAGGACCGCCCCAAGGGACGGTACCCGTCGCGATCCGGCAAGGCCCCCGATCCCCCCTCGCAACATCCGATGACTCGCTCCGGAGGTATCCGCATCATGCAAAGCCCCACCCTCACCGGAACCACCCCCGGCCGCTCGTCCGCCCCGCCGCTGGGCGCTTCGGCGGACTCTCCCTGGCCCTTCCTGACGTTGTCGCACGCCGAGCTCTCCTGCCTGGTCGAGCACGGGGTCATCCAGCCGACCGCCGAGAGCCCGGTGAGCCTGGTCCTCGAGTCCGCGGCCGATTTCGAGGAGGACGCCGCCGCGGCCGCCGAGAGCCTGCTCGACAAGGGGTTGGTCTGCCGGCTCACGGCGCGCTACGCAGGCCCCGCGGAGCCGGCGGCAAGTGAGGCCGGGGCGCTCTTTCGCCGCTCCCTCGAGGTCCTCGCGGCGCCCGAGGCACGGCTGGTCATCGTCCGCCAGAGCCCCGAGGAGGAGCCTTCGCTGATCCCCCTCTTCGTCTCCGGCGAGTTCGCGGCGCCGGGCTTCATCGACGACGAGGGACTCCACCTGGGAGCACCCCTCGATCGCACCCAGCTTCTCGACTCGATCCACATCAATCTCCAGAGCGACCCCAGCGACGAGCTCGAGCGGCCCGTCTCGCTTTCCCCCTTGGTGCTCCAGGCGGTCGAGACCCTGTGGCGTGGCACCGGCCAGCCCCTCCGCGAGACCATCGAACGCTGGCGAGCGCACACGCTGCTCCTCGGGCTCATCGACGATGCGGACCTGGTCCGCGGGCTGCTCCGCCTGCTCACCACCACCGGGGTCATCCGTGAGGTGCGGGAGGGCTACCGGCTGACCGATCCCTACCTGCCGTGGCTCGAACGCGTGCTGTCGGGGCACTCCTGCGCCGTCGAGTACTTCCCCATCGACGAGGAGGGCAAGGAGCACGCGGAACCCGACCGCTTGCTCTTCTTCGGGCCGCCGGGACAGCGCATCCTGTGCACCCAGCCCGAGACCGATGGCCAGGCCCTCGCCGACGAGCAGGCCACAGGACAGCCGACCGCCTCGGTCGAGCCCACCGAAGACGACCCGGGCGAGGTGCTCTACTTCTCGGCTCCCTCGGATCGGCTGCTCAGCTGGAAGCTTCGCCGGCTGTTGACCACCTGAGGCGCGCCCAAGAGCCCGTGTCCCTGCCGGCGCCGAGGTCGCGGAGTAAGATCCGCTCCATGGACGATCGGCAGGAGGACTCGCGGCAATGGACCGCCGACGTCTGGATGCTCGACGGCGACTCCGCCGAGGAGGTTCCGGACCGCGTCGCCGCCGAGGAACCCCTCGAGATCCGCCTCGTCGCCGGGGGCACCATGACCACCGCCGCGGTGACCATGCGCACCCCCGGCGCCGACGAGGAGCTGGCCCTGGGCTTCCTCTTCGGCGAAGGCCTGATTCGCTCGCTGGACGACGTCGTCGCCACCGGCCACCTGCCGCAGACGGGTTCCGCCGACGACAACGTCGTCGTCGTACGCCTCGCCGAGGGTCTTGCGCCCCGGCTCGAACGGCTCGAACGCCACTTCGTCACCACCAGCGCCTGCGGCCTGTGCGGCAAGTCGAACCTCCAGGCCCTCGAGCTGCCGCGGCACCCGGAGCTGCCCGCGGGACCGCGGGTGGCGCCGGCCACCCTCTACCGTCTGCCCGGCGAGCTGCGCCGTGCCCAGGGGGTCTTCGCCACCACCGGCGGGCTCCACGCCGCGGCGCTGTTCTCGACCGCCGGCGAGCTCCTCGCCTGCCGTGAAGACGTCGGCCGCCACAACGCCC
>JAGQSE010000348.1 GCA_020439725.1 Acidobacteriota bacterium | reverse complement strand
CTCGAGGACGCAGCCACCTACGACGAGTACGTCCGCAGCCTGGCGCTCCACCAGGAGCTCTTCGAGCATCGGACCGCCGTCCGGGTCGCGGATCGTCATCCCGAGTACCTGTCGACCAAGCTGGCCCGGGAGCGGAGCGAGGCGGACGGCTTGCCGCTCCTCGAGGTCCAGCACCATCACGCCCATGTCGCTTCGTGCCTGGCGGAGAACGGCGTGCCCTTGGGCACCCGACCGATCCTCGGGATCAGTCTCGACGGTCTCGGTCTGGGGGACGACGGGACGATCTGGGGCGGGGAATTCCTGATCGCCGACTACCGCGCCTACCAACGGGTCGGGACCTTCAAGCCCGTCGCCATGCTCGGTGGCGCGCAGGCGGTGTACGAGCCCTGGCGCAACACCTACGCCCATCTGGTGGCGGAGCTCGGCTGGCCCCGCTTCGCCATGAACTTCGCCGGTCTCGACCTTTTCCGCTTCCTCGACGCCAAGCCCCGCGCCACCCTCGATCGTATGCTCGCCCAAGGGGTCAACAGCCCGCTGGCGAGCTCCTGCGGCCGCCTTTTCGACGCGGTGGCGGCGGCCTTGGACCTGTGCCGGGAGCGGGTCGGGTTCGAAGGTCAGGCAGCCATGGAGCTCGAGGCCCTGGTCGACCCGAGGATCCTCGACGAGCCGCTGGCGGAGGAGGGGAGCGACCAGCTCTATCCCTTTGCAGTTCCTCTCCTGCCAGGCAAAGAAGGAGCCGCTTCTCCGGGTCTGCCCTACGTCGAGCCGCTGGCGGCGTGGCAGGCGATCCTCGGTGACCTGATCCTCGGGACCCCGAAGCCGGTGATGGCGGCGCGCTTCCACCGCGGTCTCGCCCGCGTCCTCGGGCGCATGGCCGCCAAGGTGCTCTCACCCCGGGTCGAAGCCGGCGAAGCGGACCCGCGGGTGGCCCTCTCCGGAGGCTGCTTTCAGAACCGCATCCTGCTCGAGCTCACGCTTCGCGAGCTCGAGGCGAATGGATTCGAGGTCCTGACCCACGCATCGATCCCCGCCAACGACGGCGGCCTGTCCCTGGGGCAGGCGGCCATCGCCGCGGCATCGATGATGGGCGGGACCTCACAACGACGGGAGGAGTCATGTGCCTAGGAATTCCGGGCCAGATCGTCGCCATCACCCAACCGGACCACCGGCTCGCCATGGTCGATGTCGCCGGGGTCCGGCGCGAGGTCAACATCGCTTGCATCGTCGATGACGAGCATCCCCTCGACTCGTGCGTCGGCGATTGGGTCCTGGTCCACGTCGGCTTCGCCATGAGCCGGATCGACGAGGCGGAGGCCGCTCTCACCCTCGAGGTGCTCCGCGAGCTCGGAGAGGTGCAGGAGGAGCTGGCGGCCATGCGCGCCTCGGCGGGGGGCTCATGAACACGGTCGAGGAGGGCAGGGCATGAAGTACGTAGACGAGTTCCGGGATCCGGAGCGCGCCCGTTTCCTGATCCGCGAGATCGAAGGTCTGGTCGAGCGCATCGCGGAGCGCCGCGAGGGTCCGATCTACATCATGGAGGTGTGCGGCGGACACACCCACTCGATCTTCAAGTACGGCATCGAGAACATGATCCCGCGCGAGATCACGCTGGTTCATGGGCCCGGCTGTCCGGTGTGTGTCCTGCCCATGGGGCGGGTCGACGATTGCGTGGCCCTGGCCGAGACGCCGGGGGTGATCTTCGCCACCTTTGGCGACGCCATGCGGGTCCCGGGCTCGAAGAAAAGCCTGCTCGCCGCCAAGGCCGAAGGGGCCGACGTGCGCATGGTGTACTCGCCCCTCGACGCCCTCGCCCTGGCGCGCAAGAACCCCGATCGCGAGGTGGTCTTCTTTGGTCTCGGCTTCGAGACGACGATGCCCTCGACGGCGCTCACCGTCCTCCAGGCGGAGGAGGAAGGCATCGAGAACTTCTCGATCTTCTGCAACCACATCACGATCATCCCGACCATGAAGGCGATCCTCGACTCGCCGGACCTGCGCCTCGACGGCTTCTTGGGTCCCGGTCACGTCAGCATGGTCATCGGCATGGCGCCCTACGAGTTCATCGCCCGCGAGTACGGCCGGCCGGTGGTGATCGCGGGCTTCGAGCCCCTCGACATCCTGCACTCGTTGTGGATGGTCCTCGAGCAGATCGCCGACGGCCGGGCCGAGATCGAGAACCAATATGGCCGCGTGGTGCCGCGGGAGGGCAACCCGGTGGCCCTCGACGCCATCCGCCGGGTCTTTGCGGTGCGCGAGTTCTTCGAATGGCGCGGGTTGGGTTCCATCGACCAGTCGGGGGTGCGGGTCGCCGACGCCTACGCGCGCTTCGACGCCGAGAAGAAGTTCTCAGTACCGGCGCTCAAGGTCGCCGATCCCAAGGCCTGCCAATGCGGCGAAGTCCTCAAGGGCGCGATCAAGCCGTGGGATTGCCGGGTCTTTGGCAAGGAGTGCCGGCCCGACAGCCCGCTGGGGGCGCTGATGGTGTCTTCCGAGGGCGCCTGCGCCGCCTACTACCAATATGGAGATCTGACCCAGCTAGCGCACAAGGAGGTCGTTTGACCGCTGAGCGGACAATCGAGACGCGGATGCGCAAGCGTTCCGGCGTCGTCCGCGACGAGCGGGTCACGCTGGCCCACGGCGGCGGGGGCAAGGCGATGCGCGACCTCATCGACGACGTCTTCGTGCGCCATTTCGACAACCCGTCCCTCGACACGCTGTCGGACCAGGCGCGGGTCCCGCTGGCAGAGCTCGCCGCCCTCGGTGACCGGCTGGCCTTCACCACCGATTCCTTCGTCGTCGACCCGCTGGTCTTCCCCGGTGGCGACATCGGTAAGCTGGCGGTGTGCGGCACGATCAACGACCTCGCCGTCGGAGGCGCCCGGCCGCTCTTCTTGAGCTGCAGCGTGATCCTCGAGGAAGGGCTCGAGATCGGCCTGCTGCGCACCCTCGTCGAATCGATGGCCACTACCGCCTCGGCGGCGGGGGTGCGCATCGTCACCGGCGACACCAAGGTGGTGAGCCGCGGCGCCTGCGACAAGATGTTCATCAACACCGCAGGGATCGGGGTGATCGAGCCCGCCTATCGCCTGGCGGGGGAGAGCTGCCGGCCCGGCGATGCGATCCTGGTCAACGGGGTCCTGGGCGATCACGGCGCGGCGATCCTGAACGCCCGCGGCGACATGGCGCTGTCGACCCCCTTGGAGAGCGATTGCGCCGCGCTCCACGAGCTGGTGGCGACCCTGCTGGCGGCGGTGCCGGGCACCCGGATGCTCCGCGACGCGACCCGGGGTGGTCTGGCGACGGTGGCCAACGAGATCGCCGAGGCCGCCGGCGCCGGTGTCGAGCTCATCGAGGCCTCGACGCCGATCCGCGAGGAGGTCAAGGGCTTTTGCGAGATCCTCGGCCTCGACCCGCTCTACCTGGCCAACGAGGGCAAGCTGGTGGCGGTGGTTCCCGGCGAGCACGCCGACGCGGCCCTCGAGGCGTTGGCTTCGCATCCTTTGGGGCGGGAGTCGAGCCTCATCGGTCACATCGTCGACGACCAGCCCGGTCGCGTGGTCATGAACACCGTCTTCGGCGGCCGCCG